>NZ_JAANBJ010000001.1:0-63979 GCF_011394325.1 Staphylococcus sp. 11007852
AAAAAAACCACAAAAATCATTTCAAAAGATTTTTGTGGTGTTTTGCTTGGAAACTGAAACCCTATGTCCCAGCCCCTTCTTTTTTTATGTCTATTAGTACATGATGAGTTATAGTACCTTTTTCTAGTTGTTGAACTAAGATATTTAGGGTCTAAATCATCAAATATTTCAAATGTTACAAATTTTTGAAAATTTATAAATTTTTATTATGGAAAAAGAATATCTAATTTTTGAGGCATCTTAACACAGCAATGATGAAAATGATGAATCTACATTTAATATTATGATGTTAAAATATCAATAATTTATTTGATAATTTAAGCATTGATTCAATTTTAATTAAATGCTAACTTTATGTTAATAAAGATTTAAGGAGGAAGCATCATGATAAACAAAAAGAAATTGGTTACGTCACTTGTTACAAGTTCTTTACTTGCAACATTTACTTTAGGATCTTTTGCAGATGCACACACTTACATCATCAATAACGAGGATATTAATAAAAATGCTCAAGAGTCATCGATTGGAACTTTAAAGCAAAATAATTTTAAGCAAAGTACCATTGATTCTATGAAGCCTAAAAGTTTACAATCTTTCCAAGAAGATAAAGTGTTTAAAGCACCGAAAGAAAAGACACCGATTACTGAACGTACACGAAAATCTGAACAGTCATTATCAAATTCAAAATTAGATGATGTGCGCTCATTCACAACGGTAAACATGAGAACAAATGCCAATGAACGTACTGCTGCTAAACTGAAATATAGTGGTAAAAATACAAATGTATGGGTAGCCGATAATTATATTACAGACAAACAAGCGAAAAACATAGGGGAAGAGTTTGATAATAAAATTGATCCATTGGTTAAAGAAAAATTTGGTGAACCTTCAGACGTTGATCACGACGGTAAAGTTAACATTTTAGTTTATGACATTAAAGATGATTTTGAGACAACAGGTTCATACACTGGTGGTTACTTCCACCCAAGAGATCTGTATGATGTACCACATTCAAATAAAGCAGAAGTCTTCTATATGGATACATATCCATCTATGGGTACAGATAAAAATAATTTAAATGAAAAGAAAGTGTATTCAACGCTTGCTCATGAATATCAACATATGGTAAATGCGAACCAAAAATTACTTAAAGAACAAAAAGAAGATGGTATGGATGTCTGGTTAGACGAAGCATTTGCGATGGCAAGTGAGCATATGTATTTACAAAAACCTTTAGATCACAGAATTGAATACTATAACAATTCGACATCGATTGCAAATGGTCATTCATTAATTAAATGGAACCATCGCGGTGATGTACTTTCTAACTACGCTTTATCTTATCTCTTTTCACAATACTTGAGTGCACAAAGTGATAATGGCGATAAAATCTTTAAAGAAATTTTACAAGATCCAGCAGATACGAGTGAAGCATTAGAAAATGCAATTCATAAACATGTCGACCCTAAAATGTCATTGGGTGAATTTATGACAAACTTTAGAGTGGCGTTAGAGAAAAAAGAAGCCACTGGCTTACATGGTTTCAAAGGTGAACCAGGCTTTAACAGTATTAGTCCAAAACCAGTTCGTGAGTTACCTCAGACACTTGCACCACAAGGTTCAGTTATGTTTGAAACAACTTCACCAATTCAAACACCTAAAGATAAAGATGAAAACGTTGAATATGTAAAAGTAAAATAAATTATGATGTTTTAAGGGATGAGTCACATATGGCTCATCCCATTTTGTATTAAATAATAACTATGCAATGGGTAGCCATAAGTGAACGCCTAGATGTATAAAATGTGTGAACATTTAAAGTATTGTAAAATTTGATGTGAATGATGGTGAGGCATTTAAAACCTAAAGTGGTTTTAAGATGATATAATGTAGTAAATACGTTATGCGCTGAGCGAATAGTGAAATAATATAAATTTCTCCATTATAAGAGTAGGTTAAATTAACATATGAATGATGATTAATACCTATATCTATTCATAAACAGTTTATTTTAAGACAGACTATAAATGCATCAAATGGACTACATGTTTTAATAGTGTACAGACGCTATGATATCAACTATAATAAAATATGAATGTATGATGGACGGGCTATATTTAATAGGAGGTAACATTTTGAATTTAGTAAAGAAGAAGAATAAAAATATTCGCATCATCCCGCTTGGTGGCGTGGGTGAAATTGCGAAAAATATGTATATTATAGAAGTAGACGATGAAATGTTTATGCTTGATGCTGGACTCATGTTTCCTGAAGATGAGATGTTAGGTATCGATATTGTTATTCCAGATATTCAGTATGTGATAGAAAATAAACATAAACTGAAAGGGATTTTCTTAACACATGGTCATGAGCATGCCATTGGAGCGGTAACATATGTGCTAGAACAAGTAGATGCACCAGTATATGGTTCTAAACTGACTATTGGTCTCGTTAAAGAAAACATGAAAGCACGTAATATTGACAAAAAAATAAGATATTATGTGGTTAATCATGATTCTGTAATGCGCTTTAAAGGAGTCAATGTGACATTCTTTAACACGACGCATAGTATTCCAGATAGTTTAGGTGTCTGTATTCATACGTCATACGGTGCCATTGTATATACGGGCGAATTTAAATTTGATCAAAGTTTACAAGGTCATTATGCACCGGATATTCAAAAGATGGCTGAAATCGGTCAAAATGGTGTTTTTGCACTTCTCAGTGATTCAAATGAAGCGGAAAAACCTGGGTATAATACACCAGAAAATGTGATTGAGTCTCACATGTATGATGCATTCACAAAAGTTAAAGGTCGCTTAGTCGTATCATGTTTTGCTTCGAATTTTATTCGTATTCAACAAGTATTGAATATTGCAGCGCGACTCAATCGTAAAGTATCATTTTTAGGTCGCTCGCTTGAAAGTTCATTTAATATCGCACGTAAAATGGGCTATTTCGATATTCCTAAAGATTTATTAATTCCAATAAATGAAATTGAAAATTACCCTAAAAATGAAATTATAATCATTGCTACTGGTATGCAAGGCGAGCCTGTTGAAGCCTTGAATCAAATGGCACGTCAAAAACATAAAATTATGAATATTGAGCCAGGTGACTCTGTATTTTTAGCGATGACAGCTTCAGCTAATATGGAAGTTATCATTGGTGATACATTGAACGAATTGGTACGTGCAGGCGCAGAAATCATTCCGAATAATAAAAAAATACATGCATCCAGTCATGGTTGTATGGAAGAACTTAAAATGATGTTGAATATGATGAAACCTGAATATTTCATTCCAATTCAAGGTGAATTCAAAATGCAAATTGCACATGCCAAACTTGCAAGTGAATCAGGCGTAAAACCAGAAAAAATATTTCTCGTTGAAGCCGGAGATGTGATTAACTTTGATGGTAAAGATATGACATTAAATGAAAAAGTCCATGCCGGAAATGTTTTAATTGATGGTATTGGTGTTGGTGATGTCGGTAATATCGTGTTACGTGACAGACATCTACTTGCGCAAGATGGTATTTTTATAGCAGTTGTAACTTTAGATCCTAAAAATAAACGCATTGCGGCTGGTCCAGAAATTCAATCACGTGGTTTTGTTTATGTACGCGAAAGTGAAGCGTTACTTAAAGAAGCAGAAGAAAAAGTACGTGAAATTGTTGAAGAAGGATTACAGTCGAAACATATTGAATGGTCAGAAATTAAACAAAATATGCGTGATCAAATTAGCAAATTATTGTTTGAGAGTACCCGTCGTCGACCAATGATCATTCCAGTCATCTCAGAAATTTAATGTGTGAGATCTAAAGATTAGTAACGTATGAACTCAATCGAATCCCTCTCTTTGAAAGAACGTCGTTTTAAAGGGAGGATTCGTTTTTTTACATATTATGCAAGTGTAACTTAAACCACATTCTTTTTTAATGTGACTTAAAAGATATGATACATAACCATATAACTCTAGATTTAAATTTAAAAGAAGGTGAATTAATATGGCACAAACGAAAAAGCGTAAATCGTCTACATCAACACGTAGAAAACGTACATCTAAAAAGAAACAAAAGGATACGTCATTGCGTTTTGTAGTAGCGATCGTTTTTGTCATTGTCATAATGCTCGGCCTATTTCAATTAGGTATCGTAGGTATAGCCATTGATAGTTTTTTTAATTATATATTTGGATTAACACGTTATCTTACGTATATATTATTACTATTAGCCATTGGTTTTCTTGCTTATAATGGAAAACTCCCTAAATCTAGACGGCTAACAGGGTCGATTTTACTTCAAATTAGTTTATTATTTATAGCGCAGTTATATTATCAAGCAACAAATGGCGCAAAAGGTAAACGTGAACCCGTTCTGTCATTTGTATATCAACAATATGAGCATATGACATTCCCAAATTTTGGTGGTGGCCTCATCGGTTATCATTTTGTAAATATACTGACGCCATTAATTTCAATCATTGGTGTTGTCCTATTAACGCTTATTTTATTTACTTCAAGTATGATTCTATTGTTGAAAAAACGACATCGCGATGTGACGAAATTATGGATAGAAAATTCTAAAACACATGCTGAGAAATCGTACGATAAATATCATCAGTATAAATTAAAACGTCGTGAAGAGCGTCAACAAAAGCTTGAACGTAAACGCGAGCAACAAGAACCTAAAGATGTCTCAGACTTTCAAGAGGTATATGATGAGGATAACTCAACTAATCAAGATGTGCCTACCATACCCATTTTTGGGCACCAAGATGAACAGACAACTACAGCGTCAAATGATGCGGTAACCTCACCCACACCGCCGACATCAAAACGACTTGAGCATGATAAACCTAAGGCAAGTATTAACAAAGCAGAACCTACTCAAGCGATTGAGGCTGAAGGAACAATTTCAGAAGCAGGAGAAGTTGAAAATCAATCTTATGAGCTCCCGCCTTTAAGTCTATTAGATGAACCTAAAAAACAACAGGCAACGAGTAAATCAGAAGTACAACAAAAGGGTAAATTATTAGAAACAACCTTAAAAAACTTTGGTGTGAATGCTAGAGTGACGCAAATTAGAATAGGCCCAGCCGTTACACAATATGAAGTACAGCCGGCACAAGGCGTTAAAGTCAGCCGAATCGTAAATCTTCATAGCGATATTGCACTTGCACTTGCTGCAAAAGATATTCGTATTGAGGCGCCAATACCTGGTAAATCTGCTGTAGGGATTGAAGTGCCTAATGATAATATTGCGCTCGTATCTCTAAAAGAAGTCCTTCAAGAAAAATTTCCTGCGCAAAACAAACTAGAAGTTGCACTTGGGCGTGATATTTCCGGCGAGCCGATGACAGCTGAATTAAATAAAATGCCACATTTACTTGTTGCCGGCTCAACAGGTAGTGGTAAATCAGTATGTATCAATGGCATTATTACGAGCATTTTATTAAATGCAAAGCCTCATGAAGTAAAACTTATGATGATTGACCCAAAAATGGTAGAATTAAATGTATACAATGGAATTCCACATTTATTAACTCCAGTTGTAACGAATCCGCATAAAGCAGCTCAAGCGCTTGAAAAAGTAGTGGGCGAAATGGAACGTCGTTACGATTTATTCCAGCATTCAGGAACACGTAATATTGAAGGCTTTAATGCATTTATTACGAGAAAGAATAAAGAACTTGGTGAAAAAGAACCATTACTTCCTTATATCGTCGTGATTGTTGATGAATTGGCTGATTTAATGATGGTTGCAGGTAAGGACGTTGAAACAGCGATTACACGTATTACACAAATGGCACGTGCGGCAGGTATTCATTTAATCATTGCGACACAACGACCATCTGTAGATGTCATTACGGGGTTAATTAAAAATAATATTCCGTCACGTATTGCTTTTGCGGTAAGTTCTCAAACGGATTCACGTACGATTATCGACAGTGGTGGGGCTGAAAAACTGTTAGGTAAAGGTGACATGCTGTTCATCCAAAATGGCGGTTCTGTGAGAACACGTGTGCAAGGTGCATTTTTAAGCGACAGTGAAGTTCAAAAAATTGTAGATTACGTCGTTGCCCAGCAATCGGCAAATTACGTGAAAGAAATGGAACCAAGTGAAGTAGTAGTGCAGAATGAAGCTGAAAGTGATGATCCTTTATATAAAGAGGCGTATTTATTTGTGTTAGAACAACAAAAAGCAAGTACATCACTATTACAACGTCAATTTAGAATCGGCTATAATCGTGCGTCGCGTATTATGGATGATTTAGAAAGAAATCAGGTCATTGGTCCTCAAAAAGGAAGCAAACCGAGACAAATATTAGTGGATTTAAATGATGGAGAGGTGTAATTATGTCTGTAACACCAGAGGTAAATAAAGTTAAAACATGGATATTAAATCAAATTGAAACCGAAGCTTTAAAACCTGGCGAATCACTGCCAAGTGTGTTTAACATGGCAAAAACATGTGAAGTAAGTACAGAACATGTCACTGTGGCAATCCATGAACTCATTACTGAACAAATTGTCACTGAAAATTTTGAAGAAGGTGCGCGTGTGAATATACCGCAACCCTTCTTTTATCCATTAGATGAATTAATGAGTATTAGTCGCATGATTTCTGATAAAGGATACGCGCATGGTACCGTATTTTTAAGTTTGGATGAAGAACCGGCATCGTTACATGATAGCCGTGTGATGAATGTCGAACCTAATGAAACGATTACAGTTATTGAGCGCATTCGTACTGCGGATAATCATCCAGTCGTTTATTGTTTAGATAAAGTTGCAGCTAATGTTTTAGATTATTACGGCCAACACCATCAACAAACGTCAATTTTAAAAGCGATTGAACAAGTTACTGAAAAAGAAATTGCCTATGCTGAAACAGAAATTCAAGCAATTAGTTATGAGCCATATATTTCAGATGCATTAGAATCTGATCCACATGATGGTCTAATGTTATTAAAACAAGTTCATTATACAGAAGATGACATGCCCATCTTATATTCTTTAAATTATTTTAAAAGTAGCCTTGTTAAGTTTCGTACGATTCGAAAACGTCTATAATATATTAAATACTATCAAGGAGGAGATTATTTGAACGAAACACATTTATCAGCTTTCAACCATATACATATTCATAAAACAGATAAATTTAAAACGACGATGATTACATTTAAATTTATGGCGCCTTTAGATATTCATACGATGACGGAGCGCTCATTGCTAAGTAAAATGTTAATTCGTGCAACGAAACAGTGGCCGACCGATAGAACATTTAATCAACATTTATCTTCATTATATGGGGCATATGTGAATAGCTATGTTTCAAAATATAAAGATCGTCATGTTTTAACATTAACGTTAGAAATTGTAAATGAACGTTATTTAAAAGATGCCACGCCATTATTTCAAAAAGGGATCGAGTTATTGAAGGAAGTATTATATCATCCACTTGTTGAAAATAATAAATTTAACGCAGGATTTTTAAAACAAGAAAAGATGTTACTTAAGAAAAAATTAACAGCCATTGAGGATAACAAATCACAAATAGCTTATTTGAATTTGTTGAAACATATGTTTGGTGATCACCCATATCGTTATATGGCTGCAGGTGACAAAGCACATATTGATAAAATTACGCCAGAATCACTTTATCATACATATTGTAAGATGTTAGAAGAAGATAGCTGTGACATCTATGTAGTTGGAAATGTAGACGAAGCGGCAACAAAAGCGAATATTGCACAAACCTTTAAAATTACACCGAAAACCACAAACTTTTCATCAATTACACATGAAATACCTTCACATGAAATGATAAATGATGTTGTTGAGTATGATGAAGTGGACCAAGCCAAGCTTAATTTTGGTTTTCGATTTCCAACTGAATTTGGTCAGCCCAATTACTATGCGTTTACTGTTTTTAATACGATGTTTGGGGGAGATCCTTCTTCAGTTTTATTTAATGAAGTACGTGAGCAAAAGAGTTTAGCTTATTCTATTCATTCTCAAATTGATGGTAAAAACGGACTGTTATACGTGACCAGTGGTGTTTCGATTAATGATGTAGACGAAGCTAAGAAAACTATTATAGCGGCATTCAATCGATTTAAACAAGGTGAGTTTTCAGATGAAAAACTTGAATTAGCGAAGAAAATTATTTTATCACATCGTAAAGAAGCTAAAGATAGACCAAAGCATATTATTGAAGTATTACATAATCAATTACTGTTATCAAAAGTTGAAGATGAGACGTCATTTATCCATAAAATAGAAGGTGTCAGTCGAGAAGATATACAACAATTATGTCAAGATGCGCAGCTTGATACGATTTATACGATGACGAAAGCAGGTGAGACGCATGCAAAAGACGCATTATGAACAAATTGATGAAACAGTTTACAGTGAAAAGTTATCCAATGGCTTACATGTTTTTATTATTCCAAAGCAAGGTTTCCAAAAAACATTCGTTACCTATACAACTGCGTTTGGTTCACTTGATTTCCGATTTAAGCCCCATAATCAAGATGCTTTTATTACAGTACCAGACGGTGTGGCACACTTTTTAGAACATAAATTGTTTGAAAAAGAAGATGGTGATGTTTTTACAGATTTTGCTGAACATGATGCCCAAGTGAATGCTTTTACAACGTTTGACCGTACAAGTTATCTGTTTAGTGCAACAAATCACATTGAAGATAATATATTACGTTTGCTCAAAATGGTAGAATCTCCTTATTTTACTGAGGCAACGGTTGAAAAGGAAAAAGGCATTATTGCAGAAGAAATCAAAATGTATCAAGAACAACCAGGATACAAATTAATGTTTAACACGTTACGCTCAATGTACCACAGTCATCCAGTTAGTGTAGATATTGCAGGTAGTGTAGAAAGTATTTATCACATTACTAAAGATGATTTATATCGTTGTTATCATACGTTCTATCATCCTTCTAATATGGTGTTATTTATTGTGGGTGACGTTAATCCGGAAGCCATATTGCACATCGTTGAAAAACATGAGGCAACGCGTCAAATTGAAGCACAACCGGAAATTGAACGAGATCCTTTAATAGAGTCGCCCCGTATAGTGCAACCTCACGTTTCAGAGGCAATGGCATTACAATCTCCAAGGTTAATGCTTGGATTTAAAAATAATTTATATGATGTGTCCGACATTCAACGCGTGAAAGAAGATATTGAAATGTCATTCTTTTTTGAATTGATTTATGGTGAAGAAACAGCATTTTATCAACAGCTATTAGACGATGCACTGATTGATGAAACGTTTAGTTATCAAACTGTTATTGAACCTACCTATAGTTTCTCTCTTATAACGTCCGCAACTAATGAACCTGATCAATTAAAGCAATTGTTACTTGATACGTTGCATATAAATTATGGTCAAGTTACTGATCAAGAAGGCTTTGACCTCTTAAAAAAACAATTCATTGGCGAATATGTATCAAGTTTAAACGCCCCAGAATATATTGCTAATCAATATACAAAATATTATTTTGATGGTGTCAGTTTGTTCGAAATATTAGATATAATGGATGATATTACTCTTGAGTCGATGAATGAAACGGTTAAACAAAGGCTGAATTTAAATGAATGTGTTGACAGTCGTTTGGAGATGAAGTGAAGATGAAAGCACTCGTTGTTGGTGGATCAGGCTCAATCGGTCAAGCGATTGTAGAAAATCTATTAGATGATGGGTTTGAGGTCATTTTAACCTACCATCGGACAGCATTAACAGATTTGCAAGATACATTTAAAGATGCACCTGTTCAATTTCTTCAAATAGATTTAACGCAACAGCTGGATTGCAACAAACAGTTTGAGCATATCTCAAATGTGGACGTATTGATATATGTTAGCGGTCATAGTTTATACGGCATGTTACAAGATATGACTGATAAAGACATTGATGATATGTATCGTGTTCATGTATATCATTTTATTAAAATATCCCAATATTTTTTGAATCAATTAATACAAAGTCCTAATGGCCGTATTATCGTTATTTCTTCAATCTGGGGAGAAACGGGTGCAAGTTTTGAAACGATTTATTCAACGATGAAAGCAGCACAAATTGGTTTTGTCAAAGCTTTGAGTGAAGAAGTCGCGCTCACGCCTTTAACGGTTAATGCAATAGCTCCTGGAATTGTAGAAGGTAGAATGACAAATGAACTGGATGAAGCAGATATACGTGCTGTGCTCGACACGATTCCACAACAACGCCTTGTTCATGTAGAAGAAGTTGCACATGCATGTCGCTACCTCATTTCTCCTTATGCTAAAAGTGTTACTGGAACTGTTCAACGGATTAATGGTGGATGGTACCGTTAGTCTGATATAATACTACTAATACGTCATGCATAGGGATAGGGGTGTATTATAATGACTACAATGAAGGAAAAAAAAGAATGGTATTTAGAATATGAAATTAATATCAACCGTGAAGGGCTATTAGGTGATGTTTCAAGTTTATTAGGGATGATGGGTATTAACATTGGTACGATCAATGGTATTGATAATTCCCGTCGCGCTTTCATAATTAAATCTGACAGTGAAGAAAAAGTGAAACGCTTTGAAACTTTACTTCAAGAAATTGATGATATTTCGTTACGTGTACTTAGAGAGCCTGAACTTAAAGACCGTCTTGCTGTGCGTCATGGTCGCTATATTAAACAAGATAAATATGATAAGAAAATTTTTCGCTTTGAACGTTATGATTTAGGTTTACTAGTTGACTTTATGGCTGAATTATTTAAAGAAGAAGGACATAAATTAATTGGTATACGTGGTATGCCACGTGTTGGTAAAACAGAATCCATTGTAGCAGGTAGCGTATCAGCTCATAAAAAATGGCTTTTTATTAGCTCTACTTTAATTAAGCAAACGGTTAGAAGTTCGCTTATTAAGGGAGAGTATGATAAAGATCATGTTTACATTATTGATGGTGCCGTTACAGCTCGAGAAACGAATCAAAAACATCAAGAGCTTGTTAAAGAAGTAATGACTTTGCCTTCAGTGAAAGTCGTGGAACACCCCGATTTATTTGTTGAAGCAAGCGACTATGTTATGGATGATTTTGACTACATTATTGAATTGAGAGCCGAAGAAGATCAGAAAATCGAATATGATGAAATGAAAAAGAAAACGGTTAAAAGTAAAAATAACTTAAATTTCGGAGATGAATTTGGCGATTTTGGTGATGGCTTTGGCGACGGTTTCGGAAATGGCTTTGGTGATGGTTTCAAACCGTTTTAAGGAGGAACATAGGTGAAACAGATAGGCGAAGTGCTACAAGGTAGACGGGAAAGAATGGGATTAACTTTAGCAGAGTTAGAGAAACGTACGCATATTAAACGACAAACGTTAATTCACATCGAAAAAAATGATTTCGAGTCACTACAATATCCTAAGTATGCGAAAGGTTTTATCCAGAAATACGCACAAGCTGTTAATATGGATGGGCATTTGCTAATTTCTGAACATGAAGATGAATTACCTGCCTCTCATTATCGAGCGAAGGAGACCCTAGTACAACTACGTGAGCACCCAGAACAGTTTCAATTAAAATCAATGACTCACGAATCAAAATGGCTCATTACATTTATAGGGGCAATTGTATTTTTAACAGGTGTACTTTGGGTACTGCTAACCCTTATGCTATAATAAACACAAAAATGAATGAGTAATATGAAAAGAGGATATACAGATGAACTTACCCAATCAGATTACGTTACTTCGAGTAATCTTAATTCCTGTCTTTATGTTATTTGCGCTGATTGACTTTGGCATGGGACAGGTTTCATTTTTAGGCGGTATGCCTGTACGTGTGGAATTTTTAATCAGTGGTTTTATTTTTATATTTGCTTCAGTGAGTGACTGGGTGGATGGCTATCTAGCACGCAAATGGCAACTGGTTACAAATATGGGGAAATTTTTAGACCCTTTAGCAGATAAACTGCTTGTGTCAGCAGCATTAATCGTTCTCGTTCAGTTAGGGTTAACGAATTCTGTTGTGGCAGTTATCATTATCGCACGTGAATTTGCGGTTACAGGTTTACGTTTGTTACAAATTGAACAAGGTTTTGTAAGTGCTGCAGGTCAACTCGGTAAAATCAAAACAGCTGTGACAATGGTTGCTTTAGTATTTTTATTACTAGGTGACCCCTTTAGCCAATGGATAGGTATTTCCCTTGGTCAAATTCTACTTTATATTGGGGTATTCTTTACGGTATTATCTGGTATTGAATACTTCTATAAAGGTAAAGATGTGTTTTTACAAGATAAACAATAAAATGAACCCCTCTAATGTATGATTCGTGTTTTATGCACGATGTGAAATCAATCTACATTGGAGGTTTCTTTTTATACAAGAAAGTTGAGGATGAATTATATGAAAATATGTATTATTGGCGTTGGTTCTGAATTATTACTTGGTCAAATAGCGAATACTAATGCGCAATATTTATCACGTGTATTAAATGAAGCGGGTCATGATGTGTTAGAACACATTGTCGTCGGGGATAATGCACAACGTTTGAAATCAGTCTTAGAACGTACTTTGAACGCTTATGAAGGCATTATTTTAACAGGTGGATTAGGACCAACAAAAGATGATTTAACGAAACAAACGGTAGCTGAAGTGTTAGAGAAAGACTTAGAGATTGATACAGAAGCTTTAGATGCGATTACGTCCTATTTTGAAGCACAACGCCAAGTCATGACACCAAATAATCGTCAACAAGCATTAATTATTAAAGGCGCACAAGTATTAAAAAATGATGTTGGCATGGCACCAGGTATGCTTGTCGAAAAAGAACAGCAAAAGATTGTATTGCTACCTGGGCCACCTAAGGAACTCCAACCAATGGTCAACCGCTATATGATGCCATACTTTAATGACACTGAAAATACAATCTATTCAGAAGTGTTACGATTTGCGGGCATTGGAGAATCTAGAGTAGAAACAGAATTAATGGATTTAATCACTTCACAATCTAATCCAACGATTGCACCATTAGCGGGTTCACATGAAGTCACTATCAGGTTAACTGCAAATGACGTTAATCAACATCAATGCCAAGCGCGCATTGCACCTGTTAAAAAAGAGATCATAGACCGTCTTGGTCAATTTTATTATGGATCTAATGAAACGACATTAGCAGCACGTCTCATGCATAAGTTAGAACACGCTGTAGCAATTTATGATGGTGTTACTGAAGGTGCTCTAAATGTAAAGTTGAAACCCTCTGATCAACGTGATTTAGTAAAAGGGTATATGTTACATCAAGCACAATTCGTTACATCTACGGCTGATATTTATACACAATTATTTGAATCTGCATGTTTTGTACAAGCGTTGTATGATGTTCAGGATGCTGTAAGTGTATTATTTGAGAATGGTATGGTTTATATTGGATTTTTAACAGGTAATACTATAGAAGTGA
Source organism: Staphylococcus sp. 11007852 (assembly GCF_011394325.1). Lineage (NCBI taxonomy): Bacteria > Bacillati > Bacillota > Bacilli > Caryophanales > Staphylococcaceae > Staphylococcus > Staphylococcus sp. 11007852. The sequence continues at coordinate 13,478 of NZ_JAANBJ010000001.1, forward strand.
TTGAAGTGGTCGTATCTGAACAACAATTAAAATTATTTGAAAGAACTTCAAATTATATTATGATACAGTGGCTTAATCATATAGAAAAGTGAACTCATATGTTAAATTATAAATGATACAGTACAAATGTTCGCTTTTGTTAGAATTTATGTTTAGAAAGTGGCGAACAAATATTCGCAAATTGCTTGAGTTTTTCTTTTTAAGCATGTATAGTATAAATAACTACTCAAGGAAACTATACTCAATAGGGGGTCCTAAATTGGATAATGAACGTCAAAAAGCACTCGATACAGTAATTAAAAATATGGAAAAATCTTTTGGGAAAGGTGCCGTTATGAAAATTGGCGAAAATAAAGATCGTCGTGTTTCTAGTGTTTCTAGTGGTTCTGTAACATTAGATCATGCATTAGGTGTAGGTGGCTATCCTAAAGGCCGTATTATAGAAGTTTATGGACCTGAAAGCTCAGGTAAAACTACCGTAGCCCTACATGCCATTGCAGAAGTACAAAAAAATGGTGGCGTGGCTGCATTTATTGACGCAGAACATGCGCTTGATCCTGTTTATGCACAAGCTTTAGGCGTAGATATTGATAACTTATATTTATCGCAACCGGACCATGGTGAGCAAGGCCTTGAAATTGCTGAGGCGTTCGTTCGTAGTGGCGCGGTCGACATTATTATCGTAGACTCAGTTGCTGCGTTAACACCGAAAGCTGAAATTGAAGGTGAGATGGGCGATACGCATGTCGGTTTACAAGCACGTCTAATGTCTCAAGCACTACGTAAATTATCGGCAGCAATTTCTAAATCAAATACGACTGCCATTTTTATTAACCAAATTCGTGAGAAAGTGGGGGTTATGTTTGGTAACCCCGAAACAACACCAGGTGGTCGGGCATTAAAATTCTATAGTTCTGTTCGTTTAGAAGTACGTCGTGCAGAACAATTAAAACAAGGTCAAGACATTGTCGGTAACCGTACGAAAATCAAAGTGGTTAAAAATAAAGTTGCACCACCATTTAAAGTAGCTGAAGTCGATATCATGTATGGTCAAGGTATTTCTCGACAAGGTGAACTGATTGACCTTGGAGTACAACATGATATAGTAGACAAGTCTGGAGCTTGGTATTCTTATAATGGTGAACGCATGGGTCAAGGTAAAGAAAACGTGAAGTTATTCTTAAAAGAACATCCTGACTTAGAAAATGAAATTGACCGTAAACTCCGTGAAAAATTAGGTATTTTTGATGGTGATGTTGAAGAAAGTGAACAAGAGTCAGCTCAAACTTTATTTGATGAATAAACGATACAAGTAATCCATGTCATGTGGATTTAGAGGTAATGTTGTATATATGTATTGGTTGTGACGATACGCAAGCAATTTGATATGGACGTTGTAACTCAAAAGCCTTCAAACTTCTTAAGCGAATAGCTTTGAATTTTGAAGGCTATTTTATATATTCAGTCCAATCTACGGCAGCTGCATTAATGAAACCATACTAAAAATGATATTTTCAAATCAATTTTGTATTCTTTGATTATTAAATGACGCTTCCTACTACATATCAACTATAATTAATCTACGCTGATTAAAATGTTTGATATAGATACTGTCAGATACCTTGATTTTTCATTGTTCAAAACGTACAATTAAATGTGTATGGTCCTTATTTTTAATCTTATAATCTTATAGATTTATTGACATACAGTTTCAAATCCTAGAAAAAGGAGGTGTTTGTGTGAATTTATTAAGCCTCTTACTCATTTTGCTGGGTATGATTCTAGGAGTTGTTGTAGGGTATCTGATTGCCCAAAATGTAATGCGTCAAAAGCAGATTCAAGCACGTAATACTGCTGAAGATATTATTGAACAAGCCAATAAAGAAGCAGAGAATCTCAAAAAAGAAAAATTAATTGAAGCTAAAGAAGAAAACCAAATTCTAAGAGAACGTACTGAAAGTGAACTTAGAGAACGACGTGGTGAACTTCAAAGGCAGGAATCCCGACTTCTTCAAAAGGAAGAGAACTTAGAGCGCAAATCTGATCTTTTAGATAAAAAAGATGAGATTTTAGAGCAAAAAGAATCTAAACTTGAAGAAAGACAACAACACGTAGATGCAAAAGAGAGTAGTGTTCAATCAATAATAATGAAGCACGAACAAGAATTAGAACGCATCTCCGGTCTCACTCAAGATGAAGCACGTCAAGAACAATTAGCACGTGTTGAAGACGAGTTGTCACAAGATATTGCAATATTGGTTAAAGAAAAAGAAAATGAAGCAAAAGAACAAGTTAATCAAAAAGCGAAAGAATTGCTTGCAACAGCGGTGCAACGTTTTGCTGCAGATCATACGTCAGAATCGACAGTTTCTGTAGTTAATTTACCTAATGATGAAATGAAAGGACGTATCATAGGCCGAGAAGGTCGAAACATACGTACACTTGAAACTTTAACAGGCATTGATTTAATTATTGATGACACGCCTGAAGCTGTCATATTATCTGGTTTCGATCCAATTCGCAGAGAAATTGCAAAAACTGCACTTAATAACTTGGTTTCAGATGGTCGTATTCATCCAGGTCGTATTGAAGATATGGTTGAAAAAGCGCGTCGTGATGTCGATGAAATCATTCGTGATGCAGGAGAACAAGCCACATTTGAATTAAATATTCACAATATGCATCCAGATTTAGTTAAAATCCTTGGTCGTATGCATTACCGTACAAGTTATGGACAAAATGTATTAAAGCATTCCATCGAAGTTGCATATCTTTCTGGTATGTTAGCTGCTGAATTGAATGAAGATGTGACGTTAGCGAAACGTGCAGGTTTACTTCATGATGTTGGAAAAGCAATTGACCATGAAGTAGAAGGCAGCCATGTTGAAATTGGTGTAGAGCTTGCGAAAAAATATGGTGAATCTGAAACAGTGATTAATGCGATACATTCTCATCATGGTGATGTAGAACCAACTTCGATAATCTCAATTTTAGTTGCGGCAGCAGATGCTTTATCCGCTGCGCGACCAGGTGCAAGAAAAGAAACGCTTGAAAACTATATTAAACGTTTAGAGCGTCTTGAACGTATTTCTGAGAATTATGATGGCGTTGAAAAAGCCTTTGCGATACAAGCCGGTCGAGAAATACGTGTGATGGTCTCACCTGAAGATATCGATGATTTAAAAGCACACCGTCTTGCTAGAGACATCAAAAACCAAATTGAAGATGAGTTACAATATCCTGGTCATATCAAAGTGACAGTCGTTCGTGAGACGAGAGCAATAGAATATGCAAAATAATAAAAAAGCAGTGTTACTTCTAGTAACATTGCTTTTTTTGATTCAAATCTTGTCACATTAAAAAGGGGTTAGGAGCAATCAATATTGAATTGATCTATGTCCCTCCCTTGAAGATATTAAAGTTAAAAAATTAAGTGTAACCTTATGTTTATATGTTAAATGATAGTTAAATATATATTATTAAAAAAAGAGCAATAGTAGAACTAAAAAAGTGCTACATTGCTCTTAATAAAACGATTTATATTAATGTGTTAAATTCAACTCTGTATCATGTAATTCCTTTAAAGCGCCTGCCGTATCATAGCAATTTGATGAAATATTTGTATATCTTTCAGCTAGTCGATAGGCATGGATATATAATTCAATGCTCTCTTTCGCAATATCCTCTGGATTATCCTTTTTTGATGGATTCGCTCCGACGACAAGTTCTGCAAACGTTTCAGGATCAATTGAAATTGACATAAATATGAATACAACTCCTATAATTTTTTGACATACTACAAGTTAAATCTTGAAGTATGTCTTTATTATATTGTTTACCCAAATCATTTCATTTAAATCATGGGTTTTCATTCAAGTAATGACTTGATTGTATGGTAAAAAATCGTTATACTACATTCAAATACATACTTGAATGAGAGGTGGTTCAATTGGTTAAAGAGATACCAACATGCGAATCATGGTCAATAGATGAAACGAGAATTAAAGAAGCGAAGGAAGCAATTGATCAAGCACCAATTAAAGATGTGAGCCAAATGTTTAAAAGTATTGCTGATTTAAATAGAGCAAAAATGACATATGCATTATGTATACATGAAGAATTATGTGTATGCGATATCGCTACGTTACTCAACATTACAGTAGCAAATGCCTCACACCATTTGCGCCTTTTATATAACAATGGAGTAGTCACATACCGTAAAGATGGAAAACGAGCGATGTATCGTATTTATGATGAACATATTAGACAAATTATGTTAGTATCTATCGAACATAAGGAAGAAGTGACATCAGATGAAACAACACACATATAATGTTGAAGGTCTGTCATGTGCCCATTGCGCAAATAAATTTGAGCAAAAGTTAAATCAACTTGATTCAGTACAATCGGCACAAGTTAATTTCGGAGCATCAAAAATTTACGTAACTGGTCAGCCAACGCTCGATGAATTAGAGGAAGCAGGTGCATTTGAAAACTTAAAAATTTCTGATAGTACACAGCATTCTTTAAAAGATGACTATGTTAATCAAGAGAAAAGCGTAGAACCGATGTCATGGTGGCATAAATGTAAGTTATTTTATCAAAAAAATGGTGTAATTTGTTTTGCGATTTTACTTATCATCTTAGGGTATCTTTCAAAGTGGTCAGCAGGTGAGCATCAACTCATTACGATTACTTTATTTGCAACGTCGATTGTAATTAGCGGTGCGTCACTATTAAAACAGGGTTTTAGAAATTTAATGCACTTAGAATTTGATATGCATACGCTCATGACTATAGCGGTCATAGGCGGTGCAATCATAGGTGAATGGGGAGAAGTAGCGGTTGTTGTCGTGTTGTTTGCTTTAAGTGAAGCGCTAGAAACGTTTACGATGGATAAAGCAAGACAATCTATGCAATCTTTAATAAAAATGAGACCTGAAACTGCCTATCGATTAGTGGGCAATGATGTTGAACAAGTAGACGTTAAAGATGTCAACATTAACGATATTTTATTGATTAAACCTGGACAGAAAATTCCTTTAGATGGCATTATTCATAAAGGCGCATCAACGATTAATCAAGCCGCAATAACTGGAGAATCTGTCCCTGTAGATAAAGGGGAAGGAGATGACGTTTTTGCAGGGACATTGAATGAAAGCGGTGTATTAGAAGTATCTGTATCAAAACTTGCATCCGATTCAACCCTATCTAAAATGATTCAATTGGTTGAACGTGCGCAAGTAAACAAAGCACCTGCTCAAGCGCTTATTGAAAAATTTGCCAAATACTATACCCCATTAATTATGCTGATAGCACTCGGTGTCGCTATTTTACCGCCCCTATTGTTTCATGCTGAATGGCATATGTGGTTGTATCAAGGGCTATCTGTACTTGTCATCGGTTGCCCTTGTGCATTAGTTATTGCGACACCTATTGCAATTATTTCCAGCGTGAGTAATGCCGCAAAACATGGCGTATTGATTAAAGGTGGGATACATTTAGAGCAACTGAATCGCATTAAAGCCATTGCATTGGATAAAACAGGTACGTTAACACAAGGTCACCCAGAAGTCTCACATATTGAAATGTTAGAAGATCGTATTGAACGGTCTACACTTTTAAAACATGTCGCGGCCATTGAAGCGATGTCTATGCATCCGATTGCACGCGCAGTAGTGAATTATATTCAAAAAGAGGTGGAGTTATCTCATTTTGAAGTGACTGAATTTCAATCTCAGACAGGTGTATGTGTCACAGCTACTGTAGATGCTTCACAATATTGTATAGGAAAACCGCAACGTTTTGACTTAAACGATGCTGTGGAGTGGCAAAATAAAGTTAAGCAATATGAGACCTCGGGACATACAGTTATTTTAGTTTCCCAGAATGATGTGATTACGATGTTAATAGCGCTTAAAGACCGCGTGCGTCCAAATGCTCAATGGAGCTGTAAGCGTTTAAAAGATATAGGGATAAAGCATATTGAGATGCTAACTGGAGACAATACGGCAACAGCTAAAAGTATAGCGCAAGAAATCGGTGTGACTCATTTTAAAGCGAATCAATTACCTGAAGATAAAATGACACGTATGAGTGACTTAAAACAACACTATAGAAATGTCGCGATGGTGGGCGACGGTGTCAATGATGCCCCAGCTCTAGCCAATGCAACTGTTGGAATTGCTATGGGCGCTGCAGGTACTGACACTGCAATTGAAACTGCAGATATTGCTATTTTAAATGATGATATTTCAAAACTTCCATATACTTTTAAGTTGAGTCGTCATACAATGCGAATTATTAAAATGAACATTCTCATCGCAATTGGTTTAAAAATCATTGCATTATTGCTTGTTATTCCAGGGTGGCTCACGTTATGGATTGCAATATTTTCAGATATGGGTGCGACTTTACTCGTAGGTTTAAATGCATTGAGGCTACTGTACATTAAACCAGAATAAGCATGATTGAATCACATTGACATGGTGTGTGAACCCGTTACAATAAAATAGTATAAGAAATCATGCGTAGGATAGTAGCAAACTTAAAAGCTATTAACGCATAAAACTTCTTACTAGAGAGGATATTACTTAAATGAGAATACTATTTATTGGAGATATCGTAGGTAAAGTAGGACGTCAAACGTTAGAGACGTATTTACCTAAATTAAAACAACATTATCGTCCTACAGTAACGATTGTCAATGCTGAAAATGCAGCGCATGGTAAAGGACTCACTGAAAAAATTTATAAACAATTGTTAAGACAAGGCGTAGATTTTATGACCATGGGCAATCATACGTACGGTCAACGTGAAATTTATGATTTTATTGATGATGCATCACGTCTCGTACGACCAGCTAACTTTCCCAGTGAAGCCCCTGGGGTAGGCATGCGTGTCATTAATATTAACGATAAAAAGTTGGCAGTCATTAATTTACAAGGGCGTAGTTTTATGCCTATGAGTGATGATCCATTTAAAACTGCGGATCAACTGATTACACAAGCTAAAAAAGAAACCGACTTTATTTTTGTGGATTTTCATGCTGAGACAACATCGGAAAAGTATGCGATGGGATGGTACTTAGATGGACGTGTCAGTGCTGTTGTCGGCACACACACGCATATTCAAACGTCAGATGAGCGTGTTTTAACGCATGAAACAGCTTATATCACTGATGTAGGAATGACTGGGTATTACGATGGTATTTTAGGAATTAATAAAGATGAAGTCATCAAACGATTTATTACAAGTCTACCTCAACGCCATGTTGTCCCTGATGAAGGGCGTGGTATTTTATCTGGTGTTATCATTGATTTGAAGTCAGATGGTACAGCAAAGTCGATTTCTAGAATTCTAATTAACGATGACCATCCATTTTCGTAATAGTATCGTCCATTAGTATGAATTTTAATAAAACCCGTGATTTGTAGAGGCAAATCACGGGTTATTTTGATATGATATTAATTGAATTTAAACGTGCAGGAGGCTCATTTTAATGAAATCACAAGTATCATGGAAAGTCGGCGGTCAACAAGGTGAAGGTATTGAATCTACAGGTGAAATCTTCGCTACGGCAATGAACCGTAAAGGATACTATCTCTACGGCTACCGTCATTTCTCTAGCCGTATTAAAGGTGGCCATACTAATAACAAAATTCGTGTCTCTACTACACCTGTACATGCGATTAGTGACGATCTTGATATTTTAGTAGCATTTGATCAAGAAACGATAGCGCTCAATCATCATGAAATGCGTGAAGACAGTGTAATATTGGCTGACAGTAAAGCAAAACCTGTAAAGCCAGAAGATTGTAAGGCTCAATTGGTTGTTTTACCTTTTACAGAGATAGCGAAAGAATTAGGTACACCACTGATGAAGAATATGGTTGCGATTGGTGCTACTTCAGCTTTAATGCAACTTGAATCATCAACATTTGAATCATTAATTCAATCTATGTTTGAGAAAAAAGGAGACAAAGTGGTTAACCTCAATGTTGAGGCGCTTCATAAAGGCTATGAACTTATGACACAACACATAAGTGATATTGAGGGAGATTTTGTTTTACAAGAAGGTAGCGGGACGCCACACCTTTACATGATTGGTAATGATGCTATTGGATTAGGCGCGATTGCGGGTGGGTCTCGTTTTATGGCAGCTTATCCTATTACACCGGCATCTGAAATCATGGAATATATGATTGAGCATTTACCAGAAGTCAATGGTACAGTGATTCAAACTGAAGATGAAATTGCTGCGGCAACGATGGCCATTGGTGCCAATTATGGTGGTGTGCGTGCTTTCACCGCATCCGCTGGACCAGGTTTATCTTTAATGATGGAAGCGATTGGCCTATCTGGTATGACTGAAACGCCACTTGTAATTATGAACACGCAACGTGGTGGCCCATCTACAGGGTTACCTACGAAACAAGAACAATCAGATTTAATGCAAATGATTTATGGTACCCATGGCGATATTCCGAAAATTGTTTTAGCACCAACTGATGCAGAAGATGCATTTTATCTTACAGTTGAAGCATTTAACCTAGCAGAAGAATATCAATGTCCAGTTATTTTATTAAGTGATTTACAATTATCTTTAGGTAAACAAACAGTTCAAAACTTAGATTATCAGCGTATTGAAATTCGCAGAGGTGCGACAATGATGGATACGATAGAACGCGATCCAGATGATAAGGCGTACTTTAAGCGTTACGCACTTACGGAATCAGGTGTGTCTCCAAGACCAATTCCTGGTGTGAAAGGCGGTATACATCATGTAACTGGTGTCGAACACAATGAGGAAGGAAAACCGAGTGAAGCAGCGAGCAATCGTCAGGCGCAAATGGATAAACGTATGCGCAAAACGGAACACTTACTCATTAATGAGCCAGTAGAAGGTGACGACTTGAATGAAGAGGTTGATGTATTATACCTTGGTTTTATCTCCACAAAAGGTGCGATTCAAGAAGGGGTACAACGTTTAAAAGAAGCGGGGCATACTGCACATCACTTGCAGTTACGTCAATTACATCCATTCCCATCAGAAACAGTTCAAAAAGCTGTCAACAATGCGAAAAAAGTCGTCGTAGTAGAACATAACTATCAGGGGCAATTAGCTAACATTATTAAAATGAATGTTCAATTAGGCGATAAGTTAATCAAACAAACGAAATATGACGGCACGCCATTTTTACCTAAAGAAATTGAAGAAAAAGGATTAGAAATTGTGAATCAATTAAAGGAGCGAGTTTAATTGGCAACTTTTAAAGATTTTAGAAATAATGTAAAACCAAACTGGTGCCCAGGATGTGGAGATTTTTCAGTACAAGCTGCCATTCAAAAAGCTGCTGCTAATGTAGGATTGGAGCCTGAAGAGGTTGCGTTAATTACTGGTATCGGTTGTTCAGGACGTTTGTCAGGTTATGTAAATTCTTATGGGGTACATTCAATTCATGGACGTGCATTACCTTTAGCGCAAGGTGTGAAAATGGCAAATAAAGATTTAACAGTGATTGCTTCTGGCGGTGACGGCGATGGTTATGCGATTGGTATGGGGCATACGATTCATGCTTTACGACGAAATATGAATATTACGTATATCGTCATGGATAACCAAATTTATGGATTAACGAAAGGTCAAACATCACCATCATCGGCCCCCGGCTTTATTACTAAAACAACGCCTAAAGGAAATATTGAACAAAATGTAGCGCCATTAGAACTTGCATTATCATCTGGCGCAACGTTTGTTGCACAAGGTTTCTCAAATGATATTAAAGGGCTCACTAAAATGATTGAAGATGCCATTCAACATGATGGTTTTTCATTTGTTAATGTGTTTTCCCCTTGTGTCACATATAATAAAATCAACACATACGATTGGTTTAAAGCGCATTTAACAAGCATTGACGATATCGAAGGTTATGATGCATCCAATAAACAACAAGCGATACAGACAGTGATTGAACATGAATCTTTATTAAAAGGCATTGTTTACCAAGATACAGAAACGCCATCATATGAATCACAAATTGAAGGTTTAAGCGACCAACCACTCGCGCATCAAGATTTAAAATTAGAAGAAGCACAATTCGAAGCATTAACGAAACAATTTATATAATTACTCAAGCACTCATTTACCGTCTTTGACTCAATGAGTGCTATTTTTAGATGAAGGGAGGCGTATGATTATGGTAGATACGTTAATGAGTATTCAAATTATTCCTCAAACACCTCAAGGAAAAAACGTTATACCTTATGTTGACGAAGCGATAGCTGTGATAGAAAAATCCGGCTTAAATTATCGTGTAGGGCCCCTTGAAACAACAATAGAAGGTGATATGAGCGAATTGCTCATTTTAATTCAACATATTAATGAGCGTATGGTGGAGTTAGAAGTGAGTAGCGTGATCAGTCAAGTGAAGTTTTATCATGTTCCTGAAGGAATAAGTATGGCGACATTAACTGAAAAATACGATGATGTTTAATCTGTCATGTGCGTTTCAAGACCATAGGGCGCATTCAATTTCATTTTGCACTTTTTCTTGATTTTTAATATAATGTACTAATGATATATGGGCAGAAAGGGTTTTGCATGTGAATGAAGAACAAAGAAAAGCGGGCACATTAGATGTGCTTTCGCGACGTAATGATAAAGAAAAAGATTATAGTAAGTACTTTGAACACGTTTATCAACCCCCAAGTTTAAAAGAAGCCAAAAAACGTGGTAAAGAAGAAGTGGCGTATAATAGAGATTTCCAAATTGATGAAAAATATCGTGGTATGGGTAAAGGGCGTACATTCTTAATTAAAACTTATGGCTGTCAGATGAATGCACATGACACAGAAGTAATGGCTGGAATTTTTACTGCATTAGGCTATACACCGACAGAAGATGTGAATGTAGCGGATGTCATTTTATTAAATACGTGTGCAATTCGTGAAAATGCAGAGAATAAAGTGTTTGGCGAAATCGGTAACTTAAAACATATTAAACAAGAACGCCCAGATTGTTTGATTGGTGTTTGTGGTTGTATGTCACAGGAAGAATCAGTAGTCAATAAAATTTTAAAATCTTACCAAAACGTTGATATGATTTTTGGAACACATAACATTCATCGCCTCCCTCAAATTTTAGAAGAAGCATATTTATCTAAAGCGATGGTTGTGGAAGTTTGGTCTAAAGAAGGCGATGTCATTGAAAATCTACCTAAAGTACGTGAAGGTCGTATTAAAGCATGGGTGAATATTATGTATGGTTGTGACAAATTCTGTACATATTGTATTGTTCCTTTTACTCGAGGTAAAGAACGTAGCCGTCGCCCACACGATATTATAGAAGAAGTTCGTGACTTAGCGCGTCAAGGTTACCAAGAGATTACGTTACTTGGTCAGAATGTTAACTCATATGGTAAAGATTTAGAAGATCTTGATTACGGTTTAGGTGATTTATTAGAAGATATTGCTAAAATTGACATTCCTCGCGTACGCTTTACTACAAGTCACCCTTGGGACTTCACAGATCGTATGATTGAAGTGATTGCCAAAGGCGGCAATATTGTACCGCACATTCATTTGCCAGTCCAATCTGGTAATAATCAAGTGCTTAAAATTATGGGACGTAAATATTCACGTGAAAGCTATTTGGATTTAGTTCGTCGCATTAAAACTGCGATTCCAGATGTGGCACTTACAACTGATATTATCGTAGGCTATCCTAATGAAACGGAAGAACAATTTGTAGAGACGCTTACCCTTTATGAAGAAGTAGGCTTTGAGCATGCTTATACGTACTTATATTCTCAACGTGATGGTACACCTGCAGCTAAAATGAAAGATAATGTGCCTACAGATGTAAAAAAAGAACGTCTGCAACGTTTAAATCGTTTAGTTGGGGAATATTCAGCACGTGCATTGGCGCAATATGAAGGTCAAACAGTTAAAGTCCTTTGTGAGGGTGCGAGTAAAAAAGATGAACATGTGTTAGCAGGCTATACTGAAAAGAACAAGCTCGTTAACTTCCGTGCACCAAAAGAAGTTATTGGCAAAATTGTTGATGTTAAAATTGTTGAAGCGAAACAATTCTCATTAAATGGTGAATTTGTAGGCGTTTCTGAAGGTGCAATGGTGACGCAATAATGTTTAAAAAGGATGATATTATCCTCCGTGCCAAAGCACTTAGCGCTGACATTGAGGCTTTAGATGTGATTCAAAATTATAGACATATAGAAGCGCAAATACATCATCATCCGCAAATTGCCAAACATATGGATGCGTTGAAACAGAATCAAAAGCAATCCGTAAATTTCCAAAATTATAATAAACCCAACGCATATGAGCGCTCAGAAGAAACCATTTCTAATATTCGCGCTGAAATTGATGCGTATCCTATTGTAGGTCAATTTAGACAATCTCAAGAGGAAGCTAATGAAACGCTCCATCTCATAATTGAAACTTTAGCAACCAGACTTCAAGGTGCACATCACTTCTCTGGTTCTACACATCGTAAAGAGGAGTGATACTTTGAACAATAAAAAACTTACATTAACGGCACTTTTTATCGCGGTTAATGTTCTATTAAGTACAATTGTGGTCATTCCAATTGGTCCGTTTAAAGCAGTACCTGTGCAACATTTTATTAATGTATTGAGTGCGGTTATTTTAGGTCCATGGTTTGGACTGGCACAGGCATTTTTATCGTCACTCATTCGTTTACTTCTAGGTACAGGTACGCCGTTTGCATTTCCAGGAAGCATGGTGGGGGTTTTAGTCGCAAGTTTATTTTATTACGTGAATAAACATTTATTTGTAGCTTCAATTGGTGAAGTGATTGGCACAGGGATTATTGGAAGTTTACTTTGTATTCCTATAGCGTGGTTGATAGGTTTTGATGGTATGATGATTAAACCACTCATGGCGACGTTTTTATTATCGAGTCTAGTTGGCGCTTCATTAAGTTATGTGCTCTTGATAATATTAAAAAAGCGACATAAGTTGCCTAATTTAGATAAAAAATCAAAGCGCAAATTTTAAATATATGATAAAGATGGGGGATGTAATCTTCCATCTTTTTTTATAAATTCCTGTCAAATATCGCTATAATATTATCAACCAGGTAACCGATGCCGTGTGTGCCAAGTTTAATGTCGTATAGTGAGACTATGAACACCACATTGAATATGACTTCCTAACATTCGAGTCAACGTTTGAAATCTGTTAAACTAATTACATTATTAAGTTGAGAAATAGAAGGAAAGTGAAAAAATAATGACAACAGTCACGCCTATGATGAAACAATATTTAAATATAAAATCGCAACACACAGATGCTTTACTTTTTTTCCGCTTAGGAGATTTTTATGAATTATTTTATGATGATGCGGTGACCGCTTCTCGTGTGTTAGAAATTACATTAACGAAACGAGATGCAAAAAAAGACAATCCCATTCCAATGGCTGGTGTACCTTATCATTCTGCGGATGGGTATATTGAAACATTAATACAAAACGGTTTCAAAGTGGCAATATGTGAACAAATGGAAGATCCTAGACAAGTAAAAGGGATGGTTAAACGAGAAGTTGTTCGCGTCGTAACGCCAGGCACTTTGATTGAGAGAGGCGGCATCGATGAATCCCAAAATAATTATATTGTAAGTTTTATACACCACAATAATCAATATGCATTAAGTTACTGTGATGTGAGTACAGGTGAACTCAAAGTCACACATTTTGAAGATCCAAGTACATTAATTAATGAAGTAACGACAATCCAACCCAATGAAATTGTAGTGGACCAACCACTTACTGACGAATTGAAACGTCAATTCAGCATGATTACAGAAACGGTAACTGTCCGCGAATCTTTATCAGACTCTACATATAAGGTAAATACCATTTCGCATCCTGCAATGACACGCGCCGTTCACATCTTACTAGATTATATTTTTGATACGCAAAAACGTGATTTATCCCATATTGAAGAAGTTGTTACATATCAGGCGTTAGATTATATGAAAATGGATTTTTACGCGAAACGCAATTTAGAATTAACGGAGAGTATTCGCTTAAAGTCAAAAAAAGGTACATTGTTATGGTTAATGGATAAAACGAAAACACCAATGGGAGCGAGACGTTTAAAACAATGGATTGATCGGCCATTAATTCAACGTTCTGATATTGAACAACGACATGATGCAGTTGCGCAATTGATTAATCATTTTATAGCGCGAGATACTTTAAGAAGTTATTTAAACGAAGTGTATGATATCGAGCGTTTAGTGGGACGTGTGAGTTTTGGAAACGTCAATGCAAAAGATCTTGTGCAATTAAAACATTCTATTGCACAAATTCCACTCATCAAAGCGTTACTTGAAACGATTGATTCTGATGCAGTTGCACATTTTAATGCGCTTGAACCATTGGATGATTTGCTACATACCCTACAAGAAAGTTTAGTAGACGAGCCTCCATTATCAGTAAAAGAAGGTGGCTTATTTAAAGAAGGGTATCATACGCAACTGGATGAATACTTAGATGCTTCACGTAATGGTAAAACATGGTTAGCAGAATTACAAGCTAAAGAGCGTGAGCGAACAGGCATTAAATCATTAAAAATTAGTTTTAACAAAGTATTTGGGTATTACATTGAAATTACACGTGCAAACCTTACCCAATTTAACCCAGCAGAATATGGTTATGAGCGTAAACAAACACTCGCAAATTCCGAGCGTTTTATTACAGACGAATTAAAAGAAAAAGAAGCTATTATTTTAGGGGCGCAAGAAAAATCTGTTGAGTTAGAGTACGCGCTTTTTACTGAATTACGCTCATATGTAAAAACATTTACTGAACGGTTACAACAACAAGCGAAAATGATTTCCGAATTGGACTGTTTACAAAGCTTTGCAGAAATTGCACAAGCTTATAATTACGTTAGGCCTACATTTAGTCATGACCAAACATTGGATTTAAAAGCATCGCGTCATCCAGTGGTTGAGCGTGTAATGGACTATAATGATTATGTGCCAAATGATTGTTATTTAGATGCATCTGAATTTATATACTTAATTACTGGCCCTAATATGTCTGGGAAATCAACGTACATGCGCCAAGTTGCAATCATTAGCATTATGGCTCAAATGGGCGCGTATGTGCCATGTGAATCAGCGGTGCTTCCGATATTCGATCAAATTTTCACACGTATTGGTGCTGCTGATGATTTGGTGTCGGGTAAGAGTACGTTCATGGTAGAAATGTTGGAAGCACAAAAAGCATTGAAACATGCCACGCCGAACAGTTTAATTATATTTGATGAAATCGGACGGGGTACGTCAACATATGATGGTTTAGCATTAGCACAAGCTATGATCGAATACGTTGCAGAAACATCAAAAGCTAAAACGTTGTTCTCGACACATTATCATGAACTAACTGAACTTGAAGCAGCGTTACCAAGTTTAAAAAACGTACATGTTGCAGCAAACGAATATAAAGGCGAGCTGATATTTTTACACAAAGTTAAACCGGGTGCGGTTGCACATAGTTATGGTATACAAGTCGCGAAGCTTGCAGACTTACCTGAAGCAGTGATTTCACGCGCTCAAGTCATTTTAGATGCTTTTGAATCAGATTCGAATACATCTGCGTATCAGCAGCATGTACATCCGAAACATTTAGATATCAAAGATGGTATTGAGGACGAGGTCACAACATACGACCCTAAAACACCAGATGCACGCATAGAGCAAGCTACCTTTAATTTATTTGAAAATGAAATGACAGAAAGTGAAATTGAACAAGAAATTAAAGATTTGAATATATCACAAATGACCCCAATTGATGCATTAATTAAACTAAATGAATTACAAAATAAACTTAAATAGAAGGTGATGGATATGGGGCGCATTAGAACCTTACACACGTCACTCGCCAATAAAATCGCTGCCGGCGAAGTGGTTGAAAGACCGAGTTCAGTCGTGAAGGAATTACTAGAAAATAGTATTGATGCCGGTGCAACTGAAATCAATATTGAAGTTGTAGAGTCTGGCATTGCTGAAATTCGTATTGTCGATAACGGTTCTGGCATTGAAGAAGAAGATTTACCGTTAGTTTTCCACCGTCATGCAACGAGTAAGTTAGTCGAAGATGATGATTTATTTCATATTCGTACGTTAGGATTTCGTGGTGAAGCATTAGCGAGTATTGCATCAGTAGCTAAAGTGACATTGCAAACCTCAACTGATGGCATAGATGGTTATGAAGTATATGCTGAAGATGGTGTAATCCATGAACAAAAACCAGCTAAAGCGAGACGTGGAACAGATATCAAAGTCACATCATTGTTCTACAATACACCAGCAAGACTTAAATACATTAAAAGTTTATATACAGAATTAGGTAAGATAACGGATATTGTGAATAGAATGGCGATGAGTCATCCACACATTCGTATGACCTTAAAAAATGATGGTAAGACGATGCTACAAACGAATGGTTCTGGTCGCACAAACGAAGTCATGGCTGAAATTTATGGTATGAAAGTCGCTCGTGATTTAGTTGAAATTACAGGTGAAACGAGCGACTATCGTATTCATGGGTTTGTAGCAAAGCCTGAACATTCCAGAAGTAATCGACATTATATCTCTCTTTTTATTAATGGACGTTACATTAAAAATTTCGTGCTGAACAAAGCTGTTCAAGAAGGTTATCACACGTTACTTACAATTGGTCGGTTCCCAATTGTCTACATTAATATAGAAATGGATCCCATTCTTGTCGATGTCAACGTACATCCTACAAAATTAGAAGTACGTTTATCCAAAGAAGAGCAATTGTATTCATTGATTGTTGAAAAAATAAAAGCAGCATTTAAGCAAAAAGTGCTGATTCCTAAAAACGATTTGAGTGCCAAATATCAACCTAAAAAGGTATTAAAACAGTTTGAGCAACAAAAAATGGCATTTGATCAACAACATATTGAAAAAAATCCGCCCAACTCCAAAATTGAAGAAACGAATGTGGAAGAACCTTCATATAAAGAGGATGCAACAACAGAAGTAACAAATAATTCTACGCCTTCGTCAGAGGAATATACGAATGATGCGCATCAATCGTATGATAAACATCATTACGCTACATCGAATGATCAGGTGGATGCCTATACACAGGCGCAACGAGATATTTTATCCGGTATGGGTGCGCAATATGATACTTCAGATAGTCAGCCATCAATGTCTGAGGATAACGCGAAACAATTCACACCGCGTATTCCTTATATGGAAGTGGTCGGTCAAGTGCATGGTACTTATATTGTGGCTCAAAATGATGAAGGAATGTATTTAATTGATCAGCATGCAGCACAAGAGCGTATAAAGTATGAATACTTTAGGGATAAAATTGGAGAAGTCAGCAATGAAAATCAAAATTTACTCATTCCTTTAACGTTTACATTTACAAAAGACGAACAACTTTTTATAGAAGAAAATATAGAAGCCCTACAACGTGCGGGAATCTTTTTGGAACCTTTTGGGGGGCACGACTATATTGTGAATAGCTATCCAGTATGGTTCCCTCAAGAAGCGGTAGAAGAAACCATTAAAGACATTATTCATTATGCATTAGAACATAAAACGGTTAACATCGCTAAATTTAGAGAAGAACTTGCGATTATGATGAGTTGTAAAAAATCAATTAAAGCCAATCATTATTTGAAAAACAATGAAATGGCAGATTTAATCAATCAACTCCGTCAAATGGAAGACCCATTTACATGTCCACATGGCAGACCCATTATCATTAACTTTACAAATTACGAATTAGAACGACTTTTTAAACGTATACAATAAGGGGGCAATCATGAAACCAAATATATTACCTGCAATACGATCAATGAAAAGTCTAGAAAAATTGACGCAAACCGATTACAAAACATGTGTGATTCTTGATACGCACATCGGTCATCTTAAAAGTATGATGCAGTTTATTCATAGTAAACATTTGCACCCGTTTATTCATATCGATCTAATAAAAGGTATGAGTCATGATGAATATGCGTGTGAATACATTATTCAATCGTATAAACCAAAAGGTATTGTGTCGACAAAATCAAAGGTTATTAAGAAAGCAAAGGCATTAGGTGTCATCACGATATTTCGCGTGTTTATTATTGACAGTCATGCGCTTGAACGAAGTATCAGTTTAATTCAACGTATTGAACCAGATTTTGTTGAGGTTCTTCCAGGTATCGCGAATAAAGTTATAGAACGTATTTACAACGAAACAGGTGTAAAAGTGATTGCAGGTGGATTAATCAGTACAGAACAAGAAGTAATTTCAGCAATAGAAAGTGGCGCAACATATGTGACAACAAGTGAAGAACGTTTGTGGTAATCATGAAACAAAGGGGAGATTGAAATGATTAAACCAAAACCATTAAGTAAAGGTGATACCATCGCAATTGTTTCACCATCATCAGGATTAGCAGGCGAACCAACTATAAAGTGGCGTACTGAACAAGGTATACGCTATATTGAACAAATGGGCTATCGTGTCAAAGTGATGCCCGAAGCGCTAAACACCATTCAGTGGAATTATGACCACCCTGAATTACGTGCTCAAACATTGATGGAGGCATTTCAAGACGATGAAGTAAAAGCAATTTTATGTACGATTGGTGGTTATGAGTCGGTACGTATCATTCCATTTATTGATGATGCAGTGATTCAACAAAATCCCAAAATTTTTATTGGGTATTCAGATATAACGCCATTACATCTCTATTTTAATCGGTTAGGATTAACAACTTTCTATGGCCCAGCTTTACTCACAGACTTTGCAGAAAATGGGGGTGCTGACGCTTATACGATGTCGGCACTTTTCTCTTTAATTAGCGAGGATAAACCGTTTGGTCCACTTCAACCAATCCCTTATTTTCGGAAGTTTGGTCTGAAATGGGAAGCACATTTACGACATTTCGAACGCGAAAAAATACCCGCTAATGATATTACAGTTTTACATGGTCAAGGCACTGTGTCAGGCTCGTTAATTGGTGGTTGTTTCGAGTCGCTTGATAAATTAAGAGGAACAACGTATTTTCCCCCAATAGATGCCTTTAACAATGCGATTTTATTTATCGAAACATCTGAAGTCCATACACCACAATGGTCGTTTGAAGAATCACTTCGCACATGGGGGCTTATGGGGGTACTCCAACGCATCAATGCTTTAATTGTGGGACGACCACATGACGGCGTCCTTCAAAATGAGTATCATGCCTCTATTTTAAAAGTGTTAAAAGAATTTCATGAAAATGACTTGATTGTTGTAGTCAATGTTCCTATTGGTCATAATGAACCTAAAGCGACATTACCATTAGGCATTCATGCAACTGTACATACAGATCCGTGTAAAATTTCAATTGATGCTTCGGCAGTAAGTCACAAATAACCTTAAATTTTAGAGTGTTTTGTAATGAAAATTGTAAAGCGCGTTTTAATCCTTTGAAATGTTATTGACAACGCTTACATCGAGATGTAATATTAAAAACAAGTTAATAGATGAATCGAGACGCTAGAGACTTCTTCGCACGTGTTATTAATAATAGTAATACGGTCAGCTAGGGGTCTTTTTGTCTTTTCAAGGGAGGAAAAATAATGAATATCTACTTAGCTGAGTTTATCGGAACCGCCATTCTACTATTAATGGGTGGAGGCGTTGTTGCGAATGTTGTATTACGTAAATCTAAAGGTGAAGGTGCTGACTGGATTGTGATCGCAATTGGTTGGGGTTTAGCCGTTACTTTAGGTATTTACGCAGTAGGAAACTTTTCGGGTGCTCATCTTAACCCAGCTGTAACATTGGCATTTGCGGTAACTGGTGATTTTCCATGGTCGCAAGTTCCAGGATTTATTATTGCACAAATTTTAGGTGGTATTGTAGGTGCCGTACTCACGTGGTTGACGTATTTACCACACTGGCGCGCAACTGAAGATAAAGCGGCTAAATTAGGTGTTTTTTCAACAGCACCTGCGATTCGAAATTACACAGCAAACTTTATCACAGAGATTATTGGTACTGCTGTTTTAACATCTGCATTGTTATTTATTGGAACAAACAAATTTACAGATGGATTGAATCCTGTCATTGTTGGTTTATTAATCGTAGGGATTGGGGTAAGTTTAGGTGGTCCAACAGGATATGCCATCAACCCAGCTCGTGATTTAGGTCCTCGTATCGCGCATGCAATTTTACCAATTCATGGTAAAGGACATAGTGACTGGCAGTATGCGATTGTTCCTATTTTAGGGCCAATTACTGGTGGTATTTTAGGTGCTGTCATTTATAGATTGTTTTTCCAAGGTACATTCGATGTATGGACAATTGTTGCTGTCGTACTATTAGTGGGTACATTAGTGTTAGGTAGTATTTTAAACAAAAAAATTAAACATGAAGATTTTGGTGCTATCTAAACATACAAATGGCAAGCTATGATTGCCTATGTGATTAAAACATGAGTGATAATGGGAGGTAACATATTATGGGAAAATATATTTTATCAATTGACCAAGGGACGACAAGTTCAAGAGCAATATTGTTTAACGAGAAAGCAGAAATTGTGGGAGTAGCGCAACGTGAATTTAAGCAACACTTTCCAAAATCTGGTTGGGTTGAACATGACGCGAATGAAATTTGGACATCTGTATTGTCTGTTTTAGCTATCGTGTTAAATGAAAATAACGTTAGAGCTTCAGAAATTGCAGGTATTGGCATTACAAACCAACGTGAAACAACAGTTGTTTGGGATAAACATACTGGACGTCCAATCTATAATGCGATTGTTTGGCAATCCCGCCAAACACAAGCAATTTGTGAAGAACTTAAAAATGGTGGACATGAAGACACATTCCGTAAGAAAACAGGATTGTTACTTGATCCATACTTCTCTGGAACGAAAGTAAAATGGATTTTAGATCATGTTGAAGGTGCGCGAGAAAAAGCAGAAAATGGTGATGTGTTATTCGGCACGATTGACTCTTGGTTAGTTTGGAAGTTATCAGGCGGTAAAGCACACGTAACAGACTATTCTAACGCGAGTCGTACATTAATGTATAACATTCATGACTTACAATGGGATGATGAATTATTATCACTCCTTGATGTTCCAAAAGCCATGTTACCTGAAGTAAAACCCTCAAGTGAAATTTATTGTGAAACAATTGATTATCACTTCTTCGGTCAAAAGGTTCCTATTGCAGGTATTGCAGGTGACCAACAAGCAGCATTATTTGGCCAAGCTTGTTTCGAAAAAGGAGATATTAAAAATACTTACGGTACAGGTGGATTCATGTTAATGAACACTGGCGAAGAAGCAGTGACTTCAGAGCATGGTTTATTAACAACGATTGCCTATGGTTTAGATGGTAAAGTGAATTATGCGCTTGAAGGTTCAATCTTCGTTTCAGGCTCAGCAATTCAATGGTTACGTGACGGATTACGTATGATTAATTCAGCGCCCCAGTCTGAAGATTACGCGAAACGTGTGGATTCTACTGAAGGTGTGTATGTTGTTCCTGCTTTTGTTGGTTTAGGTACACCATACTGGGATTCAGAGGCACGTGGGGCCATCTTTGGATTAACACGTGGTACAGAAAAAGAACATTTCATTCGTGCGACATTAGAATCACTATGTTATCAAACACGCGATGTGATTGAAGCGATGGCACAAGATTCAGGTATTGAAGTGAACAGTTTACGAGTTGATGGTGGCGCAGTAAAAAACAACTTCTTAATGCAATTCCAAGCTGACTTAGTGAACGTTTCAGTGGAACGCCCTGAAATTAACGAAACAACGGCGTTAGGTGCAGCATATCTTGCAGGTATTGCTACAGGATTCTGGAGAAATAAAGATGAAGTAAGCAATAACTGGAAATTAGAAAAATCATTTGAACCACAAATGGCTGCTAAAGATGCCAATAAATTATACAAAGGTTGGCAAAAAGCAGTTGAAGCAACGAAAGTCTTTAAATTAGACGAAGCATAAGTCGTATGCTATACTGTAGATAAGTTAATAGTTTACTCGAGAAGAAGAGAGATTTTGTCGTAAAACTTTATGTTAAAGTATATGGGCGGAGTCTCTCTTTTTATCATTATAGGAGGCGTTTTTATGGGACGTTTATCAACGTTACAACGTGATTCAGTTAAAGAAAAAATGCAACAAGAAGAATATGATTTAGTCATTGTCGGGGGCGGCATTACAGGTGCTGGCGTCGCTTTAGATGCATCAGCACGAGGTATGAAAGTAGCTTTATTAGAAATGCAAGACTTTGCATCAGGTACAAGTTCTCGTTCAACAAAACTTGTGCACGGTGGTTTAAGATATTTAAAACAATTCCAAGTCGGTGTGGTAGCTGAAACTGGTAGAGAGCGTGAAATCGTATATGAAAATGGACCACACGTGACAACACCAGAATGGATGTTATTACCAATGCATAAAGGCGGTACGTTCGGTAAATTTTCAACTTCTATCGGTTTAGCTGTTTATGATCGTTTAGCTGGTGTCAAAAAATCAGAACGTAAACGTATGTTGAATGTTCAAGAAACAAAAGATAAAGAACCACTCGTCAAACAAGATGGTTTAAAAGGTGGTGGCTATTACGTAGAATACCGTACAGATGACGCACGTATGACAATTGAAGTCATGAAAAAAGCGGCTGAATTTGGTGCAGATATCATTAACTATGCTAAAGTAAGCCAATTTTTATATGACAATCATAATAAAGTAAATGGTGTACGTGTCATTGACCGCATTAAAAATGAACAATTTGAAATTCACGGTAAAAAAGTAGTTAATGCAACCGGACCTTGGGTTGATGAGGTGCGTAGTAATGATTACTCTAAGAACAACAAAGAATTACGTTTAACGAAAGGCGTACACGTTGTATTTGATGAATCAAAATTCCCTTTACATCAGGCAGTTTATTTTGATACAGAAAAAGATGGTCGTATGATTTTTGCGATTCCTAGAGAAGGTAAAACATATGTCGGTACAACAGATACATTTTACAATAACGACAAAGCCAGTCCTTTAGTCAACCAAGAGGATCGTGATTATTTAATCAATGCGATTAACTACATGTTCCCAACAGTACATGTCAAAGATGAAGATATCGAATCAACATGGGCAGGTATTCGTCCGTTAATTCTAGAAGAAGGTAAAGATCCATCTGAAATTTCACGTAAAGATGAAATTTGGGAAGGAGATTCTGGATTATTAACGATTGCTGGCGGTAAATTAACAGGTTACCGTCATATGGCTAACGAAATAGTGGACCGTGTTGCGAAACGCTTGAAACAAGAGTATAAATTAGAATTTAAACCAGCGAATACGAAGAATATCCCAATGTCAGGCGGAGATGTTGGCGGCAGTAAAAACTTTAAATCTTTTGTAGATGAAAAAGTGAAATTGGCTAAAGGTTATAACTTGGATGAAAACGTCGCACGTAAGTTAGCTAAAAAGTATGGTTCTAATGTCGATGAATTATTTGCACTTACTCAAGCGGCACAACATCAAAGTACAGGACTACCTTTAGAAATGTACGTAGAATTGTTATATGGCGTTCAAAATGAGTTGGTTGTAAAACCGACTGACTTCTTAATTCGTCGTACAGGAGCGCTTTACTTTGATATCGAATCTGTTCAAAAATATAAAGATATTGTCACTAATGTTTTAGCAGATTTAGTTGGCTACGATGACAATACTAAGGCCGTATATAAACAAGAATTAGAAGATGCGATTACACATGCAATTCATGGACAACATCAAACAGCCACAGTGTAAAACAAATTAATATTAAGATTTAAAAAAAGAGTAGGATATAAATCTCTAAGATTATATCTTACTCCTTTTTAATTGAAGAAGTAAACTCGTTGAAAATTAGTATGATTCAAGAGTAGGCGATGTGATTTGAGGTTTGAATTTAAGTTGAATCCATGATTTTTAATTAAGGAGCGTATAACGATAGTAGGATAATTTGTTGTATAAAATATGAGAAACGTGTTTGTAATGAAAACCTGTGGTAAAGTTGAAGTATGAGATGGGTATGGAAAGGTGGATTTATACAATGGTTAAGAAAGAAACCATGAAAATAGCGTTATCTGATGAAACCATATTAGAAGTGAAAATTGACCGTGCAGATCATGAGGCTGTAGGGATTGTACATGTTTTTCATGGTATGGCAGAACATATGGATCGGTATGAACGTCTTGTTACGCAACTGAATCAGCAAGGCTATCATGTGATTCGACATAATCATCGTGGTCATGGTAAAGCGATTAATACACTCCGAGGGCACTTTAATTCTGTCGATGAAGTGGTTCATGATGCGTATGAAATCAAAACGACGCTACAGCCAACTATCAATGAGACGCTACCTTACATTATTTTAGGACATTCGATGGGTTCTATTATCGCACGTCGTTATGTTCAATTATACCCAAATGATGCTGATGGTTTAATTTTGACGGGTACCGCGCTCTATCCAAAATGGAAGGGTTACATCAATATCATTGCATTAAAAATTGTCACGTTATTTACAGGTAAAAAGCGGCGCCTAAAATGGATTAATGACCTTGTCACTGGCTCCTTTAATAAAAGTTTCAAACCAACACGTACACCTAGTGATTGGATTAGTTCGGATGAACATGAAGTGGATGTTTTCATACAAGATCAATATACTGGCTTTTTAGTTTCAAACCAATTGGTTTATAGTGTGATGCATCATATTATGAAAACTGCACAATTAAAAGAAATTGCTAAGATGAATCCAGAACTCCCAATTTTACTTATTGCTGGTAAAGCGGATCCGTTCGGAGATTATGGCAATGGGATACGTCGGTTAGGTAAGACATTAAAAAGAGGCGGCATCAAGCATATTACTGTACAGCTTTATAAACAAAAGCGACACGAAATTTTATTTGAGAAAGATAAGGAAGCGGTATGGCGTCATATGTTAGACTGGATGAGTCGTCAAATTATAAAGAAAAAAAGTGAGTGAATCAAGTGAGTGAAAAAAAGCCCTTTTTAATCGTTATCGTTGGGCCAACAGCGAGTGGGAAAACAGAACTAAGTGTGGAACTTGCCAAAAAAGTAAATGGTGAAATTATTAGTGGAGACTCCATGCAAGTGTATCGACATATGGATATTGGAACCGCAAAAATCACATCAGATGAAATGCAAGGCATACCGCATCATTTAATTGATATATTATCACCTGATGAAACGTTTACCGCTTATGATTTTCAACAACGTGTGAAACCGTTAATTGATGAAATAACTCAAAGAGGTAAAGTTCCGATTATAGCTGGGGGGACAGGCCTTTATATTCAATCAGTTATTTATAATTATGAATTTGAAAATGAAGAGGTTTCAACTGAAAAAGAAGCTGAAGTGGCTAAAAAAATGCGTCACCTTAGTACCTATTCAAATGAAGCGTTACATGATTATTTAGGAACATTTGACCCTGAGTCTCAAGCCAATATTCATCCGAATAATCGTCAGCGCGTTGAGAGAGCGGTTTCATACTATTTGAAGACGAAAAAAATTTTAAGTAATCGCAAGAAAAGTCACCAATTAACAGAAAATTATGATACATTATTACTAGGGATAGAAATGTCGCGCGATACATTGTATCATAGAATAAATAAACGTGTAGACATTATGTTGTCTCAAGGTTTAATGGACGAAGTGCAACACCTTATTGAATTAGGTTATGAATCATGTCAAAGTATGCAAGCGATTGGCTATAAAGAATTAGTACCCGTCGTGCATAATGAGCTTGAAATAGACCAGGCAGCAGAATTGTTAAAACAGCATTCAAGAAATTATGCTAAACGACAATTAACGTGGTTTAAAAACAAACTTAATGTTCATTGGTTAGATAGAGAGAGAATGTCACTTCCAGAAATGCTAGATGATATTTTAACCCAAATAAACAAAAGGAGAAATGAACATGTTTGACAAACAAGATATTCAAGAAACGTATCTCGAAAACTTTAAAACTGAGGAAAAGGAATTAACAGTCTTCTTAACGAATGGTTTTCAATTAAGAGGTACAATTGCAGATTATGATCAGCATGTGGTTGATTTTCTTTCTCAAGGAAAACATCATTTAATCTATAAACATGCCATTAGTACATTTCTTGAAGGTACGAACTAAGCGAAGTGCACAGTTTTTAGTTTAAATGAATGTAAAGACGTAGTTGGTCTATAACTAAAAAACGAATTTCATAATGCTGGAAACAAGAAACGATCCCCCTTTGTGTTTGCTGAACACGATGGGGGATCATTTATGATTTACAATAAATTTTCTATGGCATTAGATAATTGCAGCGGTTGTTTTTGAGGTGAAAACCGCTTGATAACTTGACCCTCACGATTAATTAAAAATTTTGTGAAATTCCATTTGATTTTTTCGTTCAATATCCCTGATTGCTGTGACTTTAAATATTGGAATAGTGGGTGAGCATTAGCGCCATTTACCTCGATTTTTTGATGCATTGGAAATGTAACGCCATAATTTAATTGACAGTTTTGCATGGCTTCAGCACCTGAACCAGGTTCTTGGTGACCAAATTGATTACACGGAAATCCAAGTACGATAAACCCCTGATCTTTATATTTGTCGTAAAGCGCTTGCAAGTCTTTAAATTGAGGAGTGAAGCCACATTCACTTGCGGTATTTACGATTAACATCACATCTCCTTTATATTGAGATAACTTATAAGTATCCCCATTAGAGCGTTCAACTTCAATGTCATAAATATTCATTTATAATCACCTCTTATTTTTTAAACTTTAAGTTTGTATTTGAATTAAATATATCATATTGGAAGCGCATAGTCTTAAGCGGGCGTTTGTGATAAAATACACGATGGTACGTTGTATAGAAACGAGGTGACTGAAGTGACTTATAAACAGAGTTATTCAACGGAAGAAATTAAAGAAAAAGCACTTTTAATAGGTGTACATACCCAAGTATCAGAATATGACTTTGAGAGCACAATGTCTGAATTAGAGGCACTTTCTGAAACGTGTGGCTTAGAAGTCAAAGCGACGCTAACGCAAAATTTAAATGACATACACCCTAGACATTATATGGGGAAAGGTAAAATACAAGAGGTTCAAGACGCCGTTCAATTTCACGATATAGATGTGATTGTGACCAATGATGAACTGACTACCGCACAATCTAAACATTTAAATGAAGTTTTAGGAATTAAAATTATAGACAGAACACAACTCATTTTAGACATTTTTGCATTGCGCGCCAAAAGTAAAGAAGGTAAGTTACAAGTCGAATATGCCCAATTGGATTATTTATTACCGCGGTTAATGGGGCATGGTAAAAGTTTATCGCGTTTAGGTGGCGGCATAGGCACGAGAGGACCAGGTGAAACTAAACTTGAAACGGACCGTCGTCATATTCGTACGAGAATGAATGAGATCAAGCGAAAGTTAAAAGAGGTTGAAATACATCGGGAACGTTATCGTCATCAAAGAATACAAAATGACATTTTTCAAATTGCATTAGTGGGATATACCAATGCTGGGAAATCGACTTGGTTCAATGTATTAACTGAAGATGGAACATATGAAAAAGATCAATTATTTGCGACGCTCGACCCCAAAACGCGCCAAATTACCCTCAATGATGGCTTTCAATTGGTTATTTCTGACACAGTTGGATTTATACAAAAACTTCCGACGACATTAATTGAAGCCTTCAAGTCAACACTAGAGGAAGCGAAGCAAGCTGATTTATTAATACATGTGGTCGATTCAAGTCATCCTGAAGCAAAAGTTCAGTACGACACGGTTGAACAATTAATTAAAGAATTAAATATGGAACAAATTCCACAAGTAGTCTTATTTAACAAAAGAGATTTAACTGAAAACGTGCCACCAATTAGTTCATTTCCTTCGAAAAGCGTTTCTGCTAGGGATGAACGTGATAAAACGGAAGTACGACAATTATTAATGGCGCAGTTAAAAAAACAACTCACATATTATGAAAAAACAATTAAAGTATCTGAAGGAGATACACTTTATGCATTGAAGCGTCAAACTTTAATCACATCTTTGGATTTTAATGAACAAGATGAGACGTATCATATACAAGGGTATCGAAAATAATAGAAAGAAGCGTATTCATGATAAATATATCTAAATTAATTGATGAGGTTGAAACAGATCTCGCACCATACTTTAAAGCTATTGAGCAACGTGCTTTTGAAAATCAAGCACGCGTGCTTGATGCATTTCACCATGTCAAAATCACTGAAACAGATTTACAAGGATCGACAGGTTATGGTTATGATGATTTTGGGCGTGACCATTTAGAAGCGGTTTATGCACACGTGTTTAAAGCTGAGGACGCACTTGTACGCCCACAAATCATTTCAGGAACACATGCGATAACGATTGCCTTACAAAGCTTACTGAAACATGGAGATGAATTGCTATATATTACGGGGCGACCTTATGACACGTTGTTAGAAGTCATTGGTATAAATGGAAATGGTATTGAAAGTTTAATCGAACGCGGCGTGACTTATCAAGATGTGCCTCTTAAAGAAGGACGCATTGATATTGAAAGGGTACTTCAAACGATTCACGACCGCACAAAGGTGATTGCCATTCAACGTTCTAAAGGCTATGATCAAAGGCCATCTATTCACATTGATGAAATAGCATATGTGATTCAAAAAATAAAAGCACAATTTCCTCACATCACAGTTTTTGTAGATAATTGTTATGGTGAATTTGTGGAAACACGAGAACCAATTGAAGTGGGGGCGGACCTTATTGCTGGATCGCTGATTAAAAATCCAGGCGGAGGATTAGCGAAAATAGGGGGCTATATAGTTGGTAGAAAAGATTTGGTTGAACGATGTGGTTATCGTTTAACCGCCCCTGGCATTGGCAAAGAGGCTGGTGCCTCTCTCGGGTCATTGCATGAAATGTATCAAGGATTTTTCTTGAGTCCACACGTCGTGAGTCAAAGTTTGAAAGGCGCACTTTTTACAAGCTTGTTATTAGAGAAATTAAATATGAAGACAACGCCACAATATCATGAGCCACGAACTGATTTAATTCAAACCGTCTCCTTTGAGACAAAAGAACAAATGATCCAGTTTTGTCAAAGTATTCAACATAATTCACCTATAAATGCGCATTTTAGTCCTGAGCCTAGCTATATGCCAGGATATGAGGATGATGTGATTATGGCGGCTGGGACGTTTGTTCAGGGTTCATCAATCGAATTATCTGCAGATGGCCCGATACGTCCGCCATACGAAGCGTATGTTCAAGGTGGATTAACTTATGAACATGTGAAGCTTGCAGTATCTCGTGCCGTTTCACAATTAATGGAGAAAAACCTTATTTAAACGCTATAAACCTGACATCAGATTTCATGTCAGGTTTTCTTACATATTTTTGTATTGTCAGAATATATATGCTATTGTAACGATAAGTTCAAAATATTCAAGGAGATGTGGGAGATGGATAACGATAAAATTCGACGTAACATGCCTGTATTTCCGATGAGTGTTGTCAGTAAGTTAACGGATTTAACTGCACGTCAAATTCGTTATTATGAAACACATGAACTCATATTTCCATCTAGAACAGAGGGGAATAAACGTTTGTTCTCATTAAACGATTTAGAAACGCTGCTCACAATAAAGCACTTACTTGAAAAAGGCTTTAATATGAAAGGCATTAAACAAATCATGCTTGAAGAACATAACGACTTGAATAATGAAGAAGCGCTATTAAGAAAACAAATGCTCGTGGATACGACGCAGAAACCACAAAGAGAATCTATACCACTAAATCGTGGAGATTTATCACGCTTTTTCAAATAATTTAATGGAGGCTATGATCCAATGCCAAAACAAAATTTTACAAAAGATGACATCCGACGCTTTGCAGAAGAAGAAAATGTACGTTACATTCGCTTACAATTTTCTGATATTTTAGGAACAATCAAAAATGTAGAAGTACCAGTAAGCCAATTAGAAAAAGTACTCGATAACGAAATGATGTTCGATGGTTCTTCTATCGAAGGATTTGTGCGTATCGAAGAATCAGACATGTACTTACAACCTGATTTAAATACATGGGTGATCTTCCCGTGGACTGCAGGACAAGGTAAAGTAGCGCGTTTAATTTGTGATGTATACACAACTGAAGGTGAGCCATTTGCTGGGGATCCTCGTAGTAACTTGAAACGTGTACTTAAAGACATGGAAGAACTTGGCTTCACTGATTTTAACCTTGGACCAGAACCTGAATTTTTCTTATTTAAGTTAGATGAAAAAGGCGAACCAACAATGGAATTAAACGATCATGGTGGGTATTTTGATTTAGCACCTACTGATTTAGGTGAAAACTGCCGTCGTGATATTGTATTAGAATTAGAAGACATGGGCTTTGATATTGAAGCAAGTCACCATGAAGTGGCACCAGGTCAGCACGAAATTGATTTTAAATATGCAGACGCTATCACAGCATGTGATAATATTCAAACATTTAAATTAGTTGTTAAAACAATTGCGCGTCAACACAATTTACATGCGACATTTATGCCAAAACCATTATTTGGTGTAAACGGAAGTGGTATGCACTTTAACGTGTCGTTATTCAAAGGAAAAGAAAATGCTTTCTTTGATGAAAATGGCAAAATGGAATTATCTCAAGATGCCTACCATTTCATTGCAGGGATTATGAAAAACGCACGTGGTTTTACAGCGGTTTGTAACCCACTCGTAAACTCATACAAGCGTCTTGTACCAGGCTATGAGGCACCAAGTTATATTGCTTGGAGTGGTAAAAACCGTTCACCATTAGTGCGAGTTCCATCTTCACGTGGTTTATCAACTCGTGTTGAAATTCGCTCTGTAGACCCGGCTGCGAACCCATACATGGCTTTAGCAACGATTTTACAAGCTGGTTTAGACGGAATTAAAAATAAATTAGAAGTACAAGAACCTGTGAATCAAAATATCTATGAGATGAATCGTGAAGAGCGTGAAGCGGTAGGTATTCAAGATTTACCATCAACGCTTTATACAGCGCTTAAAGCAATGCGAGAAAATGAAACGGTTAAAAATGCTTTAGGTGATCATATTTATCATCAATTCATTAATTCAAAATCTATCGAATGGGATTACTACCGTACGCAAGTCAGCGAATGGGAAGTTGACCAATACATGAAACAATATTAATGTATAGAACCCTTGAAGTCTAAGTACTTCAAGGGTTTTTAAAGTTGATGATGGTGGCATGGTTCTATATCGTAATAAGGTGGAATAAGGAGAAATGGCACCATAATAAAGTGTCAATCATTATCCTTTTGATTTACCCATGAAAACGCAATGCTATAAATCACTCTGAAAGTGAAATAAAAGATTATAAATTTAGTGATCAAAACAATAAATGCAATGCCGAACGCACCTAGCGACTGAGCCTGTGTAAAAGTAGACATGGGTGTCATGATAGATAAAATTATGATAGCACTAAAGTAACTTAGCCAAAATTTATTTTTTAAAATATGTGACCTCATAATAACACCTCTTTTTATTAATCATTTGATATATCAATTTTAGACGTAAAAATTCATGCTAAAGCATGGTTGGCATTTGTTTAAAATTAATATAACATATTTTAAAAATAGAAAGTGGTGAGTATCATCAAAATTAAATTTTTGTTTATAGGCTTGTTAATTATTGTGGGTATCTTTTTATGTTTTAATACGGACCCTTTCTCTTATTTTAGTGAGGAAGAAACGTATTATGGTAATATGGATGAACATCAATCAAAAATGAAGGTATATGCCGAAAATGATGTTTATGAAGTTGACAAAAACTTAATAGCGGATGATGTAGTACAAGGAGATTTATTTGAAATTACATTTACAGATGCCAAAGGTGTTGTTTTAGATGTAAAAAAAGTGCATCAATCAGATATCCCTAAAGACATTCAAAAGAAGATGAATCTAAAATAATATGTTCAGAATCATGTTTGTAAATGCTATAATCAATGATGCTTTCAAGGTTCATAGTGTTATTCATTACATAACAAAATAAAAAAAATTGAAGTATAAGGTAAAACCCTCAAAATTCTTAAGCAATTGTTGAGGGTCTTATTATGTTAAACTGACATATTCACACCGTTGATGGTCAATAAAATGACTACTTTACTATTTGTAACTTGAGATGAGGATTTCAGTTACATTGCCATTGGTATCAAGCTGATAAGTGACGAAATACTCTCGGTTTATTTTTTTAGAATAATAAACATTTTGAGTTTCGCTTTTCACTTTTTTGAGTTTTGCATCATCTTCCATGTATGCTTTTGCATAACCTTCTAATTTCTTTTCTTCTTGTTGTTTATTGATCGGCATATCAGATAAATCTTTTTTGACTTGTAATATTTTGTCATGATTGCCTAGAACAAAAGTGACATCTTTTGTTTTAGTAGTAGCAGTTGATCCTTTTTTAGTAATGTCTTTATCCGATAATTTGTCGTACACCTTGTTAGTTTGATGTGATTTTTGAACCTCATGCGCATTTTCTTTTGCAGTTTCGTCATTCGAACATGCAGCTAGTAGTATAGATGATGAAAGGAAAATAGCAGTCACATATTTAAGTTTCATTTAGATGATCTCCCTCTATGTATTTTTAGAATATCTCATTTTGAAAAGAAAAAATTTTCAGATTTATAATGGTATTTCAATAAAACATAATTTTTAAGCTAAATAAGTTGATTCAATTTAATCATAACAGATTATTTAACTTATGGATGAATTATTAAGGTAAGAGTTAAAATGAGTTAAAAATGACATTTGTCATATCCTAATCGTGACAAAAATGACAGGATTTCACGATAACTTTCCTTTATTATGGATACAAAAGGGGGAAGATGAATGCTAACAGTGAGACATTTAACATATGAACTGGACAATCGTGTCATCTTAAAAAATGTGAACATTTCAATGAACACTGGTGAAATTGTCGGAGTGACAGGAAGCAATGGTACGGGTAAAACAACATTACTCAACCTTCTGATGGGTGTCATTAAAAGTCAAAAAGGAGACATATATTGGGAGAAACAAGTTAAAAAGGCAATCCTCTATCAAGAAAGTACTTTTCCTGAATGGGTAACCGTAAAAGATGCTATTGACTTATTTTTAGGCCTTCAGCGACATCATGAGGATACAAAAGAAATAATTAATCTCATCGATTCTATTAATTTAAATAAAGAAATCAGTCAATTATCTGGAGGTGAAAAACGGTTTTTAGATTTTGTACTGACACTTTCAGGAAATCCTAATTTTTTAATATTAGATGAACCTACAACAGCGATGGACATCTCAACTGAAGCACAATTTTGGGGGATTATCGATAACTTGATTCAATTAGGGACCACAATGATTATAGTCATGCATGATATCAATATGTTACGAAAACGATGTCATACGATTTATGAATTAAACAATGGCGACTTAGATAAGGTTTATATTAATGATGTTACATCATCATGATATAAATTGATAAACTTAGGGGATGATGACAATGATGATGACTTTAATACAATTCGAATTGAAACAATGTGCGAAACAAAAGCGGAATATAATCATTTTTATCGTAATACCAATTTGTTTTTATATCATCGCAATGATACAAGCGACTGCGTTACCGTTAAAAGATTTTGAGCAATTTAGACGCAATTATTTAATTCATATGGCGATATTAAGTGCCATTAGTTATGTACTCATTACCTTACCTCAAGAACTTGCTTTAGAGAGAAAAATGGGATGGCTAAAACGATTGGTTAACACAGAGGTCACTTACCTGCATTATTTTATAAGTAAAATATGCAAAACATTAATGTTATCAGCATTTGCAATTCTGTGCTTATGTATTACAGGCGTTATATTTAGAATTCATATGACTATGTTTCAGTGGGGAATGGCGTTTGTAATGATATTAATAGGTACACTAGTGTTATATCCTTTTGCATACGGCTTAGCCTCAATTCAAAAATTATCACGTGTCACAGCGTATAGTAATTTAATCTATGTGTTATTAATTTTACTAGGAGGTCTATGGATACCACTCGATCAACTTCCTAAAATTTTTCAAATTATGGCACAATGGTTGCCAATAATGCATATTCAAAATGTTGTCATTTTTTATTTAAATACTGGTGGAATTTTATGGTTATCGGTTGTTAAAATTATAATTTATTGTATAATATTGTTAATCATTATTCGTTTATTCATACGTAAAGTGGGTGATTTCAGTTGACCTTTAAAGAGAGAGTGTCAAAATTTCCAACGATCCATCTTACGTATTGTATGATTCCTCTTGTCTCAATTTTTATTGAGCAATCACCGTTGCCAATGTTTGTATCAATCTCGATATGGATATTATTTATGGTAACGACTGCTTTGCTTACAATGTTAAAAGATGATGAAATAAAAAAATACTTGCATATCATCTTAATTTTACATTGTTTATGTATAATTCTTTTAGCTTGTTATGTAAATCCTTCAATAGTCATTTTATTTGTTTTTTTAACGTTTTATTTACCAAATTATGTTTTTAATTCACCAAAATTAGTTTTGGTTAGCTATTATTTTTTTAGTTTACTCATTGTATTATTGTACACATATCTCACTGAAAATACATTGTTGATTTATATTGTTTTCTTAGAGATTATTTTAACAATTAGTTTTGTAGTTAACTTAAAAAATAAGGAAAAGCAGATTTTAACGCAAAAATTACATCAACAAAAGCGTCAGATTAATCAATTGATGGCTGAACAAGAACGGCAACGTATTGCACAAGATTTACATGACACTTTAGGACATGTTTTTGCAAGTATTAGTATAAAGTCAGAACTTGCTCAAAAATTGTGCCTTACAGACCCCTCGAAGGCATGTATAGAAATGAAAGAAGTTCAAACAATTTCTAAAGAAACACTTAATCAAGTACGTAAGATCGTTGACAATGTTCATTGGATTACTTTTATGTCAGAAGTCAAACGTATGTCTCATATGTTAAAAGAAAGTCATATCGAATTTATTTACAGTAGGGTTGAATGCATAGAAAGTATACCTATTGAAAAGCAAACCAGTCTGGCTATGATTTTAAGAGAAGCGATGAATAATGTTATTAAACATTCAAATGCTACAAGAGTATCTTTAGATATACAATGCATAGATAATAACATTTATTTTCGGATTTATGATAATGGCTGCGTCATGCCTTCACAACCATTTGAAGTTAAAAGTATTCAGGAACGTGTCAATGATTTAAATGGCCAATTAACCATTAGTTCTAGTGGTGATGGCGTAGTGCTTTTGATTGTGTTTGATATGGAGGGGTTCATATGATTAAAATGATTGTGGCTGAAGATCAAAAAATGCTTGCAGATGCCATGAAGCAATTATTGGAGCTTGATGAAATGATACAAGTTGTCGCTGTTGCGCTTGATGGTCAAGATGCATGGGAAAGTGTTCAATTACACCAACCGGATGTCATTCTTTTAGACATAGAAATGCCAAAAATGAATGGTTTAGAAGTGTTGCGACGCATTAGAGAACATCAGATTGATACAAAAGTTATCATTGTAACAACGTTTAAGCGACCAGGATATTTTGAAAAAGCTGTTGCGAACGACGTAGATGCTTTTGTGCTAAAAGAGCAACCAATTGATGATCTTTTGACTACAATTCATCGCGCTTTAAACGATGAAAAAACATACAGTTCCGAGCTCATGACACGATTATTTACGCAAAGTAATCCATTAACACATCGAGAACAAATGATTTTGACTGAAATTGGAGAAGGTTTAAGTCATAAAACAATTGCTGAAAAATTATACTTATCAGAAGGAACGATTCGTAACTATGCTTCAATAATTATTGATAAACTAGAGGCTGAAAACCGATTCGATGCTTGGAAAAAAGCAAAAGAATTGGGATGGATATAACGAATAATGAAAACAGGAAAGCTTTTTTATCAGCCTTCCTGCCTTGATTTACTCTTCTTTTTCTTTAGAATTACGAGATTGGGGTTGCTTGCCTTTTATCATTTGAATGATGAATCCACCGAAAACGCCAAGTAAGACACCGATAAAAGCCCCTGCAATGAGAGGTAAGTTAAAAAAGTGTTGTAAAAAGAATCCTAAAAGGATGGCGAAGAGGATGATAATGATGGAAAGGCTATTTTCACGTAAAGTTTTCATGTCATTTCACTCCTATTGAATTGATTATATCATTTCATATTATAAATGGGACCGGATTCTATATAAAAAATGAATATTTGGCACATTGACCCGAATTGCAAAATTATTTATGATGATTAAGACTATTAGAAAAGGGTGGACTTATGAAAAAAATAACAACAGGATTGATCATTGTCGCAGCTGCAATTATTGTACTATCTATACAATTTATGACGGAAAGTGGTCCGTTTAAATCAGCTGGTTTAAGCAATGCAAATGAACAAACATATAAAGTAATACGCGTCATTGATGGAGATACAATTATCGTTGATAAAGATGGTAAACAAGAAAAGGTAAGGATGATTGGGGTAGATACACCAGAAACAGTAAAACCTAACACACCTGTTCAACCTTATGGTAAAGAAGCTTCAGACTTTACAAAACGTCACTTAACTAATCAAAAAGTACGTTTAGAATATGATAAGCAAGAAAAAGACCGTTATGGTAGAACTTTGGCTTACGTCTGGTTAGGAAAAGAAATGTTTAATGAAAAGCTAGCTAAAGAAGGTTTGGCACGTGCAAAATTCTATCGTCCTAATTACAAATATCAAGAGCGTATAGAACAAGCACAAAAACAAGCTCAAAAGTTAAAAAAGAATATTTGGAGTAATTAATAAAATGGCACTAACCCTACAAAATAATGTAGGGTTAGTGTTTTTGTGTTAATAACGTTTCTAATTGTGACAATTTGTCATCTGACAAATTAGAATGCGATGTTTGAGCAAATGAATGAATATGTTGTGTTAATGTTGCATCATCTTTGATAACTAATACGTTTCGTGGGTGATGCGACTGACTTTCATATATTTTTTCATTTGTATCTATCAGGCATGCCATTGTTGAAATATGTGTTTTTAATCGTTTCTCTAAATCTTGTGATAAATGTGCTTCTGCTGTTTCAACGCGTTTTAATGGATCATATTTGTAAAATTGATAAATAACTTTATCAGGAGTTACTTCCTCGCTAAATGTATAAGGTACGTTGGAATCCGCATGAAATTGTTGATGATATATTTTACTGACATGATGTGCAAATTGATCTTGGAATGGATGCGAAGAGCTAGAAGTGCCATTAAAATGCATAAACGTTTGAGTATTAAAATGCGTTAACTTGACTAAGTAAAGTCCTAAATTTGATAGGACTATGAAATCAACAAGAGATAGGTCAGCGAAAAATGTATTTCTTTTAGCAATTTGATTTGTTGAAAGTATTTTATATGAAGTGATATCTTGGGTCTTTTTTAATTGCTCAAATGTCTCAATCAAAACATTTTTTATACGACGCGTATCGTGATGTGGTGTGCGAATTGCTTGTATTGAGGGGATTATTTTTGTATTGTTTTTCTTCTTTTCATGCTCTAATTTTAAAATTAGACGTTTATTTGCATATCGTAAATAGTCATTTTGTCTTTTGAATTTTACATGGTTTAAAACGGCTAAAATTAAAATGATGACTATCAATGTACATAAGATAAATATCATAATCATGCTTTTCACCTCCATAAAGGTTAAAGTACTAAAATGATGTTGGGTCATAGAAAGTTTCATTTATTATAACCCTTATCCGTGTTAAAACAAAATGTCGCATTAAATAAAAAAGAGCAAGACGTTAATCACCAATTTTAATGAGACAGTCTTACTCTGAAGCGGATATTCTTTTGATAATGTTTAAGATTGAATAGTGTCTTTAATTAATATTTTGAAGTTTTCAAGAACTTCAGTCATTTTTTCTTCTTGTTCATCGGTAATAGTGATAAAAACTTTACGTTCATCTTCTGTTGAACGTTCTTTACCTATAATACCATTCTCTGTGAGTGCAGTGAGTGATTTATGTATTTCCATAAGGCTAAAATCTATAGATTGTTTAACTTTATGCAACGAAATACGACGACTATCTGTAGTTTTAAGGTGATGTAAAAACAGAATGTCATTTAATTTTAGATTATGTCGTTTTTTTAGTTCGCTAATTATTTTTTTTCGGTGTGATTCATAGAAAAAAACCTTATTAATATCCAAATCATATTGTTTATTCATTTTTTCACTCCTTTTTTCTAATCTTTTTGAGAACCTATACTATATTATATTAAAAATTTTATACTTTTCAACGGAATACTCTTGGAAAGAAGCAAAAAAATCGAAAAAATTATAATATGGCGTAAAAGCTCTTTTAAAGATATCACTTATTATTTTTTAAAAGAAATTATTTAT
Organism: Staphylococcus sp. 11007852; assembly: GCF_011394325.1. Lineage (NCBI taxonomy): Bacteria > Bacillati > Bacillota > Bacilli > Caryophanales > Staphylococcaceae > Staphylococcus > Staphylococcus sp. 11007852. Next base: position 52,045 of record NZ_JAANBJ010000001.1, read on the forward strand.
TGCAATAGTTTATGTAAAAATAAGCGTTAACACGGTATGAATGATTTGAATGTAATGTTTATAAAGATGTATTTTACAAAAAGTGTCACATAACTAATTAATACCCATAATTAAATTTACTATCTTAAAATAAGTGAAATGTGACATAACATACTATAACAATTAAGTTAATTTATATAGAATTTCAGGAGGAAAGGGTATTTTTAAAGCATCTATCTTGATGAGAGAAACACCATTAATATCATATGTATTGTTACCATCATGATATTATGATAACTTGGTGTTTTTGAAAGTTTAAATAATTGAATCTTAATACATTGCGTATCATGGTTATTTTTAATATAATGACCTATGTGGTGAAAGCGGTTTCCAGAAAGGAGGGCATTTAGTTGAGTCATTCACATCAAAATAACACAAGAGCATTAATGGATATATTGATAGCGCACGTCCCAGAATACTTTAAATTTTATGGAGATGTTGCGACTGAATTATTTTTAAATGATCAACTTGAGATTTCTAAAAAGATAGCGATTAGTGTTAAACGACAGCATTTATTAACAGTGCTTGATGCCATTCCTGAAGCATATCAAATTGAAGGTATTGATGAAAATGGAAAACGCATTCCGAAAGAAGATATTGAACTTAAAAATATATTTTTTATCGCAGTCAAAAATCATGAGACTTGCGTGTTGAAAATACGTATTTATGATGTAGATGAAGATCAATGGATTTTCCGATTAGATAATCAAATACGTATACCTGAAAAACATATCTATTATCATTCTTTAAAATGGAATGTGGATTTTATAAAGCCAGAAATCATATTGATGTTTCATTTGTATGAGTCTATAAATGAACAACAAATTAGACATTTTAGACATCTCATCGATCGCATGAGTTATTTTCAATTTGTAACACTTAAAACAGTCGTAGGGGAAGAACGACTGAGGAAAGTCATTCAAGAGAGAAGTTCGCAATAAAGCGTACTTGATATATGTTAAAAGGCCTTCAACGTTCATGTTAGCATGAACGTTGAAGGCCTTAAATTATGACTTCTATTGATCACTTATATTGTTGGAGTGCTTAATGATAGCATTTATCATAACACGCTTTCACTGCTGATTCTGCGTCTTTATTAGAGATACCGAACATCATCGAAATTTCTGAAGATCCTTGGTTAATCATACGTAAGTTGATATTTGCGTCAGCTAAAGCTGTCGTAATCTTGTTCGCTGTTCCGACTGTAGCGCTCATTCCTTCACCGACTACCATTAATATCGCAAGATCTTGTTCAATATTTAGTTCGTCTATTTCGCATTCTCGACGGATTGCTTCTAAAATCTGTTGTTCCTTACCTTTAATCTGATTTGTTCGCATTATAATACTAATGTTATCAATTCCTGAAGGCATATGGTCAAACGAAATGTTATTTTCCGCTAAGATATTAAGGATTTTCACAGTAAAGCCGACTTGTCTATTCATTAAATACTTTTTGATATTAATACTTGTAAAGCCTTTATCACAACTAATTCCTAAAACCACTTTTTTACGATTAAATTCACGGTCATGTAAGATAAAAGTGCCTGGATCATTTGGACGATTAGTGTTTTTGATGACTACAGGAATTCGATATCGGTATAGCGGTTGTAAAGCTTCATCGTGAAATACGCCAAAACCGGCATAGGATAATTCCCGCATCTCTCGGTATGTAATTTCACTAATAATTTCGGGTTCATGAATGACGTTTGGATTTGCACGGTAGATGCCTGAAACATCTGTAAAATTTTCGTATAATTTCGCGCGAACACCACGGGCAATAATCGCACCTGTAATGTCAGACCCACCTCTAGGAAATGTAACGATATTTCCTTTTTCAGAATAACCGAAAAAGCCAGGAATAATAATTTTATGTTTTCGCTGGTTGAGTTGATTGATGGTCTCGTAACTTGATTCCAAAATTTGCGCATTTCCTGGTTCGTCCGTAACGATAATACCTGCGTCTTTTGGTGATAAGTACTCCGTTGGTACACCTTGCTCTGTATTATATGCTGCGATAATTTGAGCGTTAAAATTTTCACCTGATGATTTTAATGCATCCAATAATCGAAGCGGTTCATCTTTAAGTTCGTAAATTAACCGTTCTAATGTTTGGTCAATTTCAGTGATTATATTGGTTTTTAAATTCAGACCCTTTATAATATCATTAAAGCGTTCTAAAATTTCAGTCTTTTTATGCTGGTAATCTAATTGATTAATGACTTTTTCATATAATCGAATTAAAAGATCGGTCGTCTTGGTATCGTGCTCATGTCGTTTACCAGGTGCTGATACGATTACAATTTGTCTTTCATCATCGCTATTAATAATATTTAATACTTTTTGAATTTGTTCAGCAGTTGCGACAGAACTGCCACCGAATTTCGATACTTTCATACTATGACAACCTTTCTTTCACGATTAAATGAGAATTCTTAAATGAATAACAAAGTAAGCATTTAAAACTGTATTTTCTAAATTTTTAGAACTTTACAAACTTTGTTAATGCACTTATACTAAACCATATTTACGTATAATTCAACATTACATAAACTTTTTTGAGAGATTAACACGGAGGGATTGTATATGAAACAGCTCAATGTTGCATTACTAGGATTAGGAACTGTTGGTTCAGGTGTTGTAAAAATCATAGAAGAGAATCACCAACAGATTAAAGACACCATTCAAAAAGATATTCAAATTAAACATATTCTAGTACGTGATAAAAGTAAAAATCGCCCGATTAATATTCAACAATATCACCTCACTGAAAACGTAGACGATATATTAAATGATGAAGATGTTGATATCGTTATTGAAGTGATGGGGGGCATTGAACCAACTGTAGATTGGCTGAAAGCAGCATTGACTCAAAAAAAACATGTCATCACTGCAAATAAAGACTTACTAGCAGTGCATTTACGTGATTTGGAAGATTTAGCACAAGCTAACGCTGTAGCATTAAAATATGAGGCAAGTGTCGCAGGTGGTATTCCAATTGTTAATGCGATAAATAATGGTTTAAATGCGAATAATATTAGTGAATTTATGGGCATTTTTAATGGCACATCTAATTTCATTTTAACTAAGATGTCTCAAGAAGGAACATCATATGAAGATGCATTAAAAGAGGCACAAGATCTAGGGTTTGCTGAAGCAGATCCAACAGATGATGTTGAAGGCATAGATGCTGCTCGTAAAGTTGTCATTACATCTTATTTATCATTTAACCAAGTTATTCGTTTAAAAGATGTGGAAACAGAAGGGATTTCTCAAGTTACGCCTGCAGATATACAAGCCGCTCAAGCTTTAGGGTATAAAATTAAGTTAATTGGTAAAGGGAGCTACGCGCAAGGAAATGTCACTGCGTCAGTGAAACCTACGCTATTACCTGAAACGCATCAACTTGCATCTGTAGAAAATGAATATAACGCGATTTATGTTGTTGGAGATGCAGTGGGTGAAACAATGTTTTATGGTAAAGGTGCAGGAAGTTTAGCAACAGGGAGTGCCGTTGTCAGCGATTTATTGAACGTATCGTTACAATTTGAATCGGATTTACATACGCTTCCACCACATTTTGAACTTAAAACTGAGGAAACAAAAGAAATGATGGATAGTAATGAACCCATAACCATTTCTGAAAAAGCGAGTTTTTATGTTGTCGCGGAAACACCAGCTGTTTCAATTAAGCATATAGAATCGGTCATCAAAGGTGCATTACCGTTCCATAAATCTTTAAAAATTGAATCAATGAGTGACCAAACGGTGGCATTGATTATTCATGGTATCGATGAGTCACCTCAAAAGTATATTGACGCAGAAGAAGGATATCAAGTTAAGAAAATTTATCCAGTTGAAGGGGCATGATGATAATGAAAATGTGGAGAGGTTTAGTACAAGAATACCGTCAATACTTACCAGTGAATGAAGAAACACCTGAAGTTTCATTAAATGAAGGACATACACCATTAATTTATTGTGATACGATGTCTGAAATGTTAGGTATAGAATTATATGTAAAATATGAAGGTGCAAATCCGACAGGCTCGTTTAAAGATCGAGGTATGGTGATGGCGGTTACTAAAGCCAAAGAACAAGGACGTAAAATAGTCATTTGTGCATCAACAGGAAATACATCCGCTTCAGCTGCTGCTTATGCCGCACGTGCTGGTTTGAAATCAATTGTCGTTATCCCTGAAGGTAAAATTGCACTCGGTAAATTATCACAAGCAGTTATGTATGGTGCAGAGATTGTTTCTATTGAAGGGAATTTCGACGAAGCGTTAGAAATTGTTAAAGAAGTAGCGCAAGATGGAGAAATTGAACTTGTAAATTCCGTTAATCCATACCGAATTGAAGGGCAAAAAACAGCTGCTTTTGAAATAGTAGAACAATTAGATGGACAGGCGCCAGATATATTAGCAATTCCAGTAGGTAACGCCGGAAACATTACGGCTTATTGGAAAGGTTTTAAAGAATATGATGCGCGTGAACAAACTGGAAAGCCTAAAATGTTTGGTTTTCAAGCAGAGGGCGCATCTCCAATTGTTCAAAACCAAGTCGTAAAAAATCCTGAAACGATTGCGACAGCGATTCGCATCGGTAATCCAGCGAGTTGGGATAAAGCTGTAGATGCTATTCAATCCTCTAACGGTTTAATTGATGCTGTTACTGATGAGGAAATATTAGAAGCTTATCAAATGATGACATCTAAGGAAGGTATTTTTAGTGAACCAGCAAGTAATGCATCCATTGCAGGGTTAATTAAATTACATCGCGCCGGAAAATTAAAACAAGGACAAAAAGTGGTTGCTGTTTTAACAGGAAACGGACTTAAGGACCCTGATACTGCTATTAATCTATTAGAAAACCCAATTCAAGCACTACCAAATGATAAAGACAGTATTATTCAATATATTAAGGATGCACTACAATGATTAAACATAAGTTAACTTTAAAAATACCGGCTTCTACTGCGAATTTAGGATGTGGTTTCGATTCTATAGGTATGGCACTTAATAAATTTTTAATTATTGAGGCACAACCCATTCATGGACCATCATGGAAGTTTGTTCATGATGGACCATGCTTAGAAGGTTTACCCACAGATGAGTCCCACTATATTTATAAAATTGCAACACAAGTCGCTCAACGCTACGATGTGTCATTACCACCACTTGAGGTGAAAATGTACAGTGACATACCATTAGCACGTGGTTTAGGATCTTCTGCATCTGCTTTAGTAGGGGCACTATATATCGCAAACTATTTTGGGGATATTGAGTTATCCAAATATGAATTATTACAATTGGCCACTGAAATTGAAGGTCACCCTGATAATGTCGCACCTACCATTTATGGTGGTTTGGTTGTCGGCTATCATAACGCATCAACATCTATGACTGATGTTGCACATATAGATGTACCTGACGTAGACTTTATTATTACAATTCCAACTTATCCTTTGGAAACAGAAAAAGCGAGACGTGTTTTGCCTGAAACAATTGCACATAATGAAGCGGTCAAATATAGTGCGATTAGTAATACAATGATTAGCGCACTTATTCAGCATAATTATGAATTAGCAGGTAAAATGATGGAACAAGATGGCTTACATGAACCGTATCGTCAACATCTTTTACCAGATTTTAAAAAAGTAAAAGCGATTGCGCACCAATTTGATGCTTATGCAACTGTTATATCTGGTGCAGGTCCTACAATTTTAACGATGATAAAAAAAGAACAAAGTGGGCCGCTTGTGCGCGCATTGCGTGAAGACGTTACAGCATGTCATTCTGAACTTGCAACGGTCAATTTAAACGGAGTTAAATCAAAAGTTATATATCGCTATTAATGTGTGCGTGATTTTAGATTAAAACATCTTATAGTTCATCACGTATCGCATGAATAGTACTTATAATCTATAAAACCTTCATTGTTCATATTTTATGAATTTTGAAGGTTTTATCATTGAGAATAAAAAAAGGTAAAGATGAATCGTTATGTTTTTTAGATGAGAAATGGTGTAGTATTAAATGGTATGGAAGGAGCGTTATTATGAAACCAGACTTAATTATAATGGATATGGATGACACATTAATGACATCTGACAATGTTGTTTCGAAAGAGACAAAAGATTATTTAATTCAAATACAAGAAAAAGGGTATCAGATTGCTTTGGCATCCGGCAGACCTACTGAAGGAATGATTCCTGTCGCAGAAGCGTTAGCGATGGATAAGCATAATAGTTACATTATGTCCTATAACGGTGCGAAAACGATAGATTTAAAAACTAAAGAAGTGATCGCTAGTGAATTAATTTCAAAAGTAGATTTTGATGATATTGTTGATTATTGTCGTCAACATGGCTTATTTACTATTACATATCAAGACGGTCATATTATTTATGAGGGTAATCATGAATATATGAATATAGAAGCTGAAATTACAGGATTACCAATGAAACAAGTATCAGACTTAAAAGATTACATCCAAGAGCCTGTGCCAAAAGCGATGGGCATTGACTACGAATCACATATTTCGGAATTGATGTCGTCATTAAAAGGAACATTTAATGATTCAATATCTTGTACAACGAGTAAGCCGTTCTTTTTAGAATTTATGAGTGCAGGTGTTTCCAAAGGGAAAGCAATACAAGATTTAGCGCAACGTTTAAATTTAGATGTTAACCAGATGATTGCATTTGGTGACAGTGCAAATGATAAAGAAATGTTTGACGTTGTTGGAATGCCTGTTGCAATGGATAATGCAATCGATTTATTGAAAGCACGTGCTAAAATGATTACTAAGAGTCATGATGAAGATGGTATTCCACATGCTTTAAAACAATTAATTGAAACATCAAATATGTAAAATATTCTTGTGACCTTCAAATCAATTTCTTGGATTTGGGGGTTTTTATATGAGTTGATACATTATACTATCCAGTTTAAACAATGTCAGTATGAGTTGGACACAGAGATCAACTATATTAAGAATCAATAACTACCTTACACGAGTGTGTGTTAATCGTATTTAAAAATGTAAAACTCAATGAATTAAAAAAGCCACCTCAATCCATTTCATCATGAATTGTGATGGCTATAAACTACAGTCAAATGAGAATATTGGGAGTCTCAAGCTCCTATTGCATTTATTTTGCTGTATGTGTCCATTCTTTTCTACCTCGATGACGTTTGATGTGTGCATAGACTTGGTCTGCTGCGTAGTCAAGGTTGGTATATACTGTGATTGAAAATGCAGTTTGATGTTGCGCGAATGGTTCTTCTAAATAGAGGTCTTTTAAATGCGCATACAAATTTTCCATTTGCTCATGGGTTAGGCTCGTATATTCTCTTAGTGTGCGTTTTGTAAGTTGATTGTGCTTATTTTCAAAAGCTTGAACCACAATGACAAAGCGTTCATCTTGTTTTAAAACATCATCAAAAAGGTTTGTTTGTCCAACCATATATGTCCACCCTTTACAATTTGTTTACTTTATTATACATGAATTTTTTACTACTGAAAATAACGTAAAAAAGTGACAAAGAAGTGCAATGCATACGCTTCTTTGTCACTGATGTTTCAACGACATTGATATGACTTTAAGACTGTTTACGATTATACATTTCGTGCTCAGATAAATCGATTTCCTTTAACGGAATGAGTTTGGTACGATTTAAGAGTTTGTGAGCAAAATAAACAGCAATTAATAAAACAATGGGTAAAAAGCTTTGAGCGAGTTTCGCAAGATCTAATGTAACAATCGCTTCAAACGAACTTCCTAAAATCAAAAATGCGATAATTATCAAAACAACAATCGGTCCGATTGGGAATAATGGTGATTTATAAGGTAATAACGCATTAATATCTTTATTTTGCGCCTTAATAGCACGACGCATACGAACTTGAGAAATAATACTAGATGCCCAGACGAAAGTAATTAATGCACCAATAATATTTAATAATGCCATCACACTTTGAGGATTGAAATTGGCGTATACTGTAACGGCAGTAATAAGCACAAATGTTGTAAATAATGCATTTAACGGTAACTTCGTCGCATGATTAATGCGGCTTAACAGTTTAGGTGCTGAACCTTGTTGACTTAGTGAAAACAACATACGGCTTGTTGTAAACATACCTGAGTTAGATGCTGAGAGTAAAGAGGTCAAGATAACAGCGTTAATTACTGAAGCTGCAAAAGCGATACCTACTTTATCAAACACAATTGTAAACGGACTTTGTGTAATCGAACTACTTTCATTTAATAGCGTTGGGTCTGTATATGGAATAATAGCTGAAATGACAGCAATTGATAAAACATAGAATAATAAAATCCGCCAGAATACTTGTTTAATTGCACGAGGCATAGATTTTTTCGGATCATCTGATTCACCAGCAGTTACTGCAACAACTTCAGTACCTCCTACAGAGAAACCGGCGATAAGTAATACGCTTAAAAATCCAGAAATACCACCTACAAATGGTGCTTCACCCACCGTGAAGTTATCAAAACCATAAGTATGGCCACCTAAAATACCAAAAATCATTAACACACCTAATATAATGAAGACAATAATCGTTAAAACTTTAATTAATGATAGCCAGAATTCTGCTTCTCCAAAGGCTTTGACTGAAAATACATTAAGTAATAACAAAATACTTAAAAAGAGAATACTCCAAACCAAGGGTGAGAAGAAACTAAAAGTATTCCAATAACTGAGTACTTTCGTAGCGATAATAATATCGACACTTGTAACGAGTGCCCAGATGAGCCAGTATAACCAACCCATTGTGAATCCTAATGACGAATCAACGAAGCGCGTCGCATAACTACTAAATGATCCTGAAACTGGATAGAATGTAGCCATTTCACCTATTGAGGACATGAGAAAATATAGCATAATTCCAATAATCAAATAGGCTAAAATCGCACCGCCAGGACCAGCTTGCGCAATTACGCCACCAGTAGCAACAAATAAACCTGTACCTATGGCACCCCCAATTGCGAACATCGTAATATGTCTCAATTGGAGCCCCCGATTTAAATTCTTTTCTTCCATAAACATCTTCTCCCTATTCAATTATTCTATATATTTTACTTGCAAATGTTGGGGGTTTCAATAGTATTTTATAACTTTAAAGCCCTAAATTAAAAAAATACACTGTAATAAGGCGAAATAGTTCCTATTTTTAGAATTTTTAAGTATAATTTGAGGTAAGTACTACATTAGAATGATTATAAAGAAGAAAGAGGGTTTTACTATGCGTCGTGAAGAACCGACTAAATTAACAGGTTTATTTGGTCATCCTATTGGAGATCGTGAAAACACAGCAACAGCGGGCCCACGTGGTCCATTATTAATGCAGGACCCATACTTCTTAGAACAAATGTCTCATTTTGATCGTGAAGTGATTCCAGAAAGACGTATGCATGCGAAAGGCTCAGGTGCGTTTGGTACATTTACCGTGACCAATGATATCACACAATATACAGCAGCCAAGATTTTTTCTGAAGTTGGGAAAAAGACTGAAATGTTTGCGCGCTTTTCTACTGTAGCAGGTGAACGTGGTGCGGCGGATGCCGAACGTGATATTCGAGGCTTCGCATTAAAATTTTATACGGAAGAAGGCAACTGGGACTTAGTAGGTAATAATACGCCAGTATTTTTCTTCAGAGATCCAAAACTATTTGTGAGTTTAAATCGCGCAGTGAAACGTGATCCTAGAACAAATATGCGTAGTGCACAAAACAATTGGGACTTTTGGACTTCTTTACCTGAAGCATTACATCAAGTGACGATTTTAATGACTGACCGTGGTATTCCAAAAGGCTACCGTCATATGCATGGCTTTGGTTCACATACGTACGGTATGATTAATGCGAATAACGAGCGTGTATGGGTGAAATTCCACTTCCGTACACAACAAGGTATTGAAAATATTCAACCTGAAGAAGCGGCAAAGATCGTCGGTGAAGATCGTGAATCATCTCAACGCGATTTATATAATGCAATCGAAAACGGGGATTTTCCAAAATGGAAAATGTACATTCAAGTGATGACAGAAGAACAAGCTAAACATCACAAAGACAATCCATTTGATTTAACAAAAGTATGGTTTAAAGATGAATATCCTCTCATTGAAGTAGGGGAATTCGAATTGAATCGTAACCCAGATAACTATTTCCAAGATGTAGAACAAGCAGCATTTGCACCTACAAACATTATTCCAGGTATTGATTTTTCACCTGATAAAATGTTACAAGGTCGCTTATTTTCATATGGGGATGCTCAACGTTATCGTTTAGGCGTCAATCACTGGCAAATTCCTGTTAACCAACCAAAAGGTGTTGGAGTGAATAATATTTGCCCATTTAGTCGCGATGGTCAAATGCGTATTTTAGATGGTAACCAAGGTAGTCAAACGCATTATTATCCAAATAGTTATGGTGTACACGAAAGTCAACCAGAATTCAAACGTCCACCACTTGAACTTCATGGAGATGCATACGAGCATAATTTTAGAGAAGATGATGATAATTATTTCGAACAACCAGGTAAATTGTTCCGATTACAATCACCAGAACAACAACAACGTATGTTTAAAAATACAGCAGACGAAATGGAAGGTACTACTGATGAAGTAAAACATCGTCACATACGCCATTGTTACCAAGCAGATCCTGATTACGGTAAAGGGGTTGCCGAAGCGTTGGGCATGTTAGATCAATTAGACTATATTTTAGCGGGAATTAAATAAGTTATAAAAGGGGCGCTTCTATGAAGTTGTCCTTTTTTAAGTTTCATTTAGGATGCATAACATCTGAAATAAAACCTTTTTATATAAAAGTAAATGCGTCAGTGATGAAATCTTGTAATTACTATAGTATTTAAGAAAATCTGCTGACCACTATTGACATTACTCATCATCATTCTTAGTAGAGGGTAGAACCTTTCAATGTGTGGTACTTATGTAAAGTATGACATTACTATAATGATGTCATAGGCTTAAAGTTTGCAAAGTGCATTAAAAAAGCCACAACACCGAACTTTCGGGCTGTAGCTTACGTCGTATTTTGATGAGTTGGTGTTTCGTAACTGCTTAAATCAACTTATTATTTTGTTTCTCTGTGTAACGTATGTTTATTTAATCTTGGGCAATATTTCATCATTTCGATACGCTCAGGATTCGTACGTTTGTTTTTCGTAGTGATGTAGTTACGGTCACCACATTCAGTACATGCTAATGTCACATTAACGCGCATTGGGTCGACCTCCTTTTAAATTGAAACTATTACGATTTGTTATTTTATCATGTTTTGAACGCTTTGCCAACATATATTTATATCATATTTTAAATATCATAAAAATCATCCTTGATTCACATTAAAAGGATATGCTATGATTTAAATCGTAATAATTACGATTTGATAATGAAGGAGAGATAGATATGGCAAAAAAATCTAAAATTGCCAAAGAACAAAAGCGTGAAGCATTAGTAGCGAAATACGCTGATTTAAGACGTGAACTTAAAGCGAAAGGAGATTATGAAGCATTAAGAAAATTACCTAGAGATTCTTCACCAACACGTTTAACACGTAGATGTAAAGTGACAGGTCGTCCTAGAGGTGTATTACGTAAATTTGAAATGTCACGTATTGCTTTTAGAGAGCATGCACACAAAGGACAAATTCCTGGTGTGAAAAAATCAAGCTGGTAAGAACCTTTTATTTACTTTATTGCAAATAGATAGTATATTATCTTTTGGAATAAATTTATAAGGGGTTTAGAAGAATGAAAATTTTTGATTACGAAGATATTCAACTCATACCGAATAAAAGCATTGTGAAAAGTCGTTCCGAAATTGATACATCTATTCAATTTGGCCCAAA
>NZ_JAANBJ010000024.1:0-107960 GCF_011394325.1 Staphylococcus sp. 11007852
GCATTCATAAATGAACTTTGTTGGCTGATCCATATTTTGGCTTACGCATTATGTTGTAAATAATCACGGTAATTTGCAATCGTAATATCATTCGTTTGAATAGATTTATGGAAACTGTAATCAATGTCATCAATTGAAGATATATCGATGATTTCAGTATAATCTCCACCGATATGATAGATGATCGCTTTCCATTCCGCATTTTTACAAAGTAATCCGATAAAGACGACATTTGCAAATTGTTGACGTTGTTGCACTGAGGGATGAAAGTACAATCCCATAACTTTGCGCTCATGACAATAAATTAATATGTTTTTAAAAAGTGGTGGGAGTGTCGTGTGTGTATCATCTTCAAAGACAATATATTGGTCCAATTCCTTTAATTGACGGCGAAGCGCGGTGTTGGGTTGCCGCTTTAATTTTTGAATGAGTTGATGTATTTCATTTTTAAAAGGTAATGACGTTTGATGTATGCGCTCATTCAAAATTAAATATAGGGCCATCACTTCGTCATCTGTAAGATCAAGCTTAATATTTTGAGGACGAGATTGAATTTTATAGCCACCATTTTTACCAGCATGTGCTAAGATTTGAACACCTTTTGCTTCTAATTCTTGGATATCACGAAGAATGGTTCTTTTAGAAACTTGAAGTTTACGAGCTAATTCGACTGCAGATATTTGATTTTGTTTTTGAATGAGTTGAATTATTTTTGACTGACGCGTTTCTTTATTCACACTCCACACCTCCGCATCGTGTTATATCTTATAAATAGTTTACCACATAAATGATAGAACACTTATTAATAAGGTTTATACGCACATAACGTACTGAAATCAAGGAACATAAATTAAACAAGAGTCACCCATAAAAAAATTCAATAAATTGTAAGAAAACGCTTACATTATTTAAAAAATTATGATATAGTATAAATTAGCTACTAGGGGATGGTACAGCATCATCAAACGAGGGGTAAACTATCTTATGATAGTAAAGTTTGACATGATAAGTTGTACTTATGGCTAGTTAAACATCTTCAATATTTATTACTTACTTTCCTTTCTATGCCGGTTGGTTTATCCAATCGGTTTTTTTGTTCGGATAATTACGTGAACTTATTACTTATATAATTGATTTTATTAATATATTAATAACGGTTGGTATTGAATTACGATAGAGGGTATAATAAAAGCAATCCGTGGAAGGAGGGAATCAATTTGGTGACTCAATATGATATCAATGACATTGATAATGAAGTGAAGACGTGGTTTCGTGGATTAAATTTGCTCATTCCTTCACTTATCAAACAAATGCAGACTGATACGAAAAAGAATCGTTTTGACCTCGTAACAAACGTGGATCAAACTTTAGAATCTAATTTTGAAGGGTTATTAAAAGACTTATATCCAGACCATAAGTTATATGGAGAAGAAAGTCATCATGACACTACAGATTTAAAGCAGGGTTATACATGGGTGATGGATCCGATTGATGGCACTGCGAATTTAGTCAAACAACAAAATGACTTTTGTATCATTTTGGCGTTATTTGTAGATGGAACACCTACATTATCATATATTTATGATTTTCCAAGACAAACATTATATCATGCCAAAAAAGGTGAAGGTGCTTTTGTGAATCATAAACGACTAGAACAGGTTCAAGCACAGCCTTTAAGTGAATTGATTGTCTCATTTAATAATAAAGTGTTAAATGATGCAACGATGCATGATTTATTAGATGCCTCGTTTGCGTACCGACTCATAGGAGCATGTGGTTTAGACTCTATTCGCGTCTGTACTGGACAGTTTGGTGCACATATACATACAAATGCTAAACCTTGGGACATTGCAGCGCAATTCTTATTTGCTTCAGAATTAGGGTTAAAAATGACAGATTTTAATAATAAAGCCATTGATTTTGTTCGTGGAGGTCCTTTTATTATAAGTAATCCAGGATGTCACGATGAAGTTTTAAATATACTTTTATCTAATGGTGGGTATCATAAATAGTAGTGCGTCTTAGGACTGATTGAAACATTTACGATTTAGGATATGATACGTTTAATATACGATTAAAGATAGTGCGTTAACAAATTTAATGAATGGAGTGGGAACGCTTTGAACTACCAACGATCAAAAAAACGAAAAAATCCAATTGTTAGAGCTTTACTATGGATTATTGGAATCTTATTCATTTTAACAATCATAGCTGTCGCATATTTAGCGTTTAAAATATTTGTTACAGGTGACGCGATTCATAACCCTTTGAAACGAGAACACTCAGCGTTACGGTCTGGTCAAGTGGATATGAATAAAGGGGAACCTATTTCGATTGCGCTTTTTGGAATTGACTCTGATGCGAAACGTCAACAACAACACGATGGTCAACGTAGTGATACGATTATGTTAGTTTCGATTAATCCAGATAAGAAGACATCAGAAGTCATTAGTATTCCTAGGGATACACGTGCAGAAATCGTCGGTCGTGGTACAACTGAGAAAATTAATCATGCGTATGCATATGGTGGTCCAGATATGGCAGTGAAATCACTTGAAAAATTAATGAATGTGCCAATTGACCACTATGCTACAGTAGACATGGATGGCTTGAAAGATACGATTGATACGGTAGGCGGTATTGATGTAGTTAGTAATGCCACATTCAACGTACACGGTCAACAATACAACCAAGGTCAAAAAGTGCACTTAGACGGTGATCAAGCAATGGCGTTTATTAGAAGTCGTAAAGAGTCAGGCGCTGGTGGCGACTTTGGTCGTCAAGAACGTCAACAACTTGTGCTTCAAGGTTTAGCGAATAAATTAACAAGTGTATCCTCTATCACAAATTTTAACGCTTTAATGGATCAACTCGGAAAAAATGTCACAACAGATATGACCTTAGGTGAGTTGAATACATTCAGAAGTAATTACAAAGAAGGTAATAATAATGTCGTTAAACACCAATTAAAAGGGTCTGATACGACTGGAGAAGATGGCTTATATTACTTTATTCCAGATGAAAACAGTAAACAAGAAGTCATTCAAAGTTATCGAGATAATTTAGGTATATAATTTGAAAACTTCGTCCATAGTGGGCGGAGTTTTTTAGTATATGATAAAAAGTGTCATAACCCATCGTCATTATTGATAAAGGAGTGAGTTTTATGAACATTCTCATCACAGCTTTTGAGCCGTTTCATGGGGCTGAAACAAATCCGTCAGCAATGGTAGCTTCTCGAATACCACCGACAATTAATGGACACTCAATAGCTGTTCTTATATTGCCTACAGCTTTTCATCTGTGTGTGGAAAAAGTGCGACACTATTTAGAGAGAAACGCGTGTGATGTGGTCATTGGTTTAGGACAAGCAGGTGGTAGAAAGTGTATTACACCAGAACGCGTGGCAATTAATATCGATGATGCTGTCATTCCTGATAATCAAGGGTATCAACCGATCGATCGTCCCATCCTAAAAGACGGTCCTCCAGCTTATTTTTCACAATTACCTGTTAAAAGAATGGTTCAAGCAATGCGAGAAGCTAGCGTCCCTAGCGCACTTTCAAACAGTGCAGGCACTTATGTTTGCAATCACTTTATGTATGCTTTAGCACACCTAGCATATACAACGTATCCAAACGTACGAACAGGATTTATTCATCTTCCATACGCACATGAACAAATCGATAAAAGTGATTGTACGCCTTCTCTTTCGCTAGATACTTTGGTTAAAGGGATTGAAATAGCCATTCGTGTTGTGATTGATGAGAAAACGGATAGTCATGAAGCATTAGGGACGATAAGTTAGCGTTGTTTACGTATTTAAAAAAGCTAGATGATTAATATTTTATTTTTTTAGAATAGTGAACATTAGCTAAAATTATGGTAAATGGTTAACATTTGGACATAAACAGTTTAAAATAGAAGTGACTAAGTATGTGGGGGCATCTTAGGCATATAAAATGTTTTTATAGGGGGGATACTATGCAAGAACATCTTATCGTTACATTAGATGGTAAAGATTATCTTGTAGAACCAGGTAAAAACTTACTTGCGTTCATTAAAGAACAACAAACATTTGTACCTTCCATTTGTTACAATGAATCACTAGGTCCGATACAAACATGTGATACGTGCGCGGTTGAAATCGACGGCAAAATCGAACGTGCATGTGGGACTACGATTGATCGTTCAATGGTCGTGAATACTCAAGGTCAAAATGTACAAGCTTCACAAAAAGAAGCGTTAGATCGTATTTTAGAAAAGCATCAACTGTATTGTACAGTGTGTGATTATAATAACGGCAACTGTGAAATTCATAATACGATGGACGAATGGGGTCTTGAACATCAGACGTATGAATATAAGCCGAAACCTTATGAAGTAGATTTTGGGCCATTCTACCGTTACGACCCTAATCAATGTATATTATGTGGACGTTGTGTAGAAGTATGTCAAGACGTTCAAGTTAACGAAACATTAACGATTGACTGGGAACGTGAACAACCACGAGTGATTTGGGATAATGACGTTTCCATCAATGAATCATCATGTGTTGGTTGCGGACAATGTGCAACGGTATGTCCATGTAATGCCATGATGGAAAATAACATGGTAGGTAAAGCGGGTTATATGACAGATATTGAGCCAGGTTCATTAGCATCGATGATTGATTTAACGAAGAAAGCTGAAACAGGCTACGGACCTTTATTTGCAGTATCTGATTCGGAAGCAGCAATGCGTGAAGAACGTATTAAGAAGACAAAAACAGTATGTACATATTGTGGTGTAGGTTGTAGTTTTGAAGTTTGGACAAAGGATCGAGAAATATTAAAAGTTCAACCATCTCACGATTCACCAGCGAATAAAATATCTTCTTGTGTGAAGGGGAAATTCGGTTGGGATTACGTGAATTCCGAAGAGCGCTTAACAAAACCTTTAATTCGTCGTGGTGATCACTTTGAAGAAGTGGAATGGGACGAAGCGATTCCATACGTTGCTAAACGCATGCAAGACATTAAAACACAACATGGTTCGAAAGCGCTATCATTCATTTCGTCTTCTAAAGCAACGAATGAAGAATCCTATCTCATGCAAAAACTTGCACGTCAAGTATTTGGGACAAACAATATTGATAACTGTTCACGTTATTGCCAAGCGCCTGCGACGAAAGGATTATTCCGTACTGTAGGGCATGGTGGAGATTCTGGATCTATAGATGATATCGGCAATGCTGAAATGGTCATTACGATTGGTACCAATACAGCCGAAGCGCATCCAGTTATCGCATCACGTATTAAACGTTCGCACAAACTATTTGGTCAAAAATTACATGTTTTTGATATCCGTAAACATGAAATGGCTGAACGTGCAGATGAATTTTATCAACCACATCCAGGTACAGACTTAGTTTGGTTATCAGCTGTGACAAAATACATTATTGATAATGATTGGCATGACAAAGCATTTATTGAAAAATGGGTTGATCATGCAGATGCGTATTATGAATCTTTAGAGCCGTATACGATGGAATTTGCTGAGGAGACGACAGGTATTCCAAAAGAACGTTTGATTCACTTAGCTAAAGAAATTGTAAGTGTTAATTCTGTTGTCGTATGTTGGGCGATGGGTGTAACGCAACAAGAAACAGGTTCTGATACGAGTACTGCAATTTCAAATATGTTACTTGCTACAGGTAATTATATGAAACCAGGCGCGGGTTCTTATCCATTGCGTGGTCACAACAATGTCCAAGGCTGTTCTGATTTTGGAAGTATGCCAGATAAATTTCCAGGATATCAAGGTGTAGCTGATGACGAAGTACGTGCACGTTATGAAAAAGCTTGGGGTGTGACTTTACCAAGTGAACCGGGTTATGATAACCATCAAATGATGGACCATATTCATGCTGGCGATGTACACAGTTTATTTATACTGGGTGAAGATACGGGTATCGTCGACTCAAACATTAATTATGTGCAAGCGGCATTAGAAAAAGTTGATTTTCTAGTCGTTCAAGATGAATTTTTAACTTTCACTGCGGAATATGCGGATGTAATATTACCAGCAAGTCCTTCTCTTGAAAAAGATGGTACATTTACAAATACAGAGCGTCGTTTCCAACGTTTATATCAAGTTTTAGAACCACTCGGTGATTCAAAACCGGACTGGCAAATTACGCAACTTATTGCTAAAGAACTTGGATTTGATTGGAATTATTCACATCCATCCGAAATTATGGATGAAGCATCAAGCTTAACACCGATGTTTGCTGGTGTGAAATATGAACGCTTAGAAGGATACAACAGCTTACAATGGCCTGTAGCGGCAGACGGTACAGATTCACCGTTGTTATTTACAGAGCGTTTTAACTTTGATAATGGTAAAGCAAAATTCTTCCCATTAGAATTTGATAACTTCTACAAGACGAATGAAACGTATGATTTACATGTTAATAATGGACGTGTCCTCGAGCATTTCCACGAAGGAAATATGACGTATAAAGTGCCTGGTTTAAAATACAAAATGCCAACAGCATTTATTGAAATTTCACCAGAACTTGCTCAAGAACGCAATATCCATGAAGGTGCGGCTGTTAAATTAACGTCAGAAACAGGTGAAGCAACGGGGCATGTACACATTACGGACCGTGTAAAAGGTAAACAGATTTATTTGCCGCTTAATGATAGCAATGAGATCGCGATTAACTATTTAACAAGTAGTGTCACAGATCCAGAAACACACACACCGGCGTATAAATCGACTTGTTGCCGAATGGAAGTACTTAGTAAGCGTGGTAAATCACCACTTAATCCGACGAACTTCCGTAATCAAAAGCGTCATCCACAGTATAGTGTTGCTGTAGAGAAAAAATGGGAAAGACCAGATTACATCTTTCCAGGGGATCAGGTGATGAAATAATGGCTGAAAGAATCTCTAAAATTAAACGCATTGAAAAATCAGAAGCGGAAATCAAAGCAGAACAAGTCACGAAAGTGACAGATGCCATTGCTGAAAATAGTGAGAGTATTTTAAAAGCGATTAAACTCGTGGAAGCATTAGATGAAGCTAAAATATTAGATGCTTTAACAGGTGCAATCAAACAACGTGGCGTTATCACTGAAAAAGTCGTCACTGAACTTAATAAAGACCAATATGCTGGTGCAATTCATAACATCGGTCAAATGGCATTTTTATTAGGAGATTTAAATCCGGATGATTTAAAAATTCTCATGAACAAATTAAATAAAGGATTGCGTGTTGCCCATCAAGCAAGTGGCAATCAACGTACATCTATAGCTGGTTTAATGGGTATTCTAAGAGATGACAACATGAATCAAAGCCTCACATACTTTTTAAACATACTAAAAGGAATGTCAAGATAAGCATAAGTTAACTTTACTCAACGTCTTGACCTTTATCAATGAGCCTTCAAAGTCCATTTAAAAATGAACTTTGAGGGCTTTTATTCATTATTATAGAAATGATTGTTATGTTTGTGATATTAATGTGAAAGGACGATTTCCAATAAATATACATAGATGTGAAAATGGATTATCGCAATGGAACTGAATGAAATGTGACGGTTTTTCTAAAGGATTAAAAGCAGAGTGATTGCATTCATGATAAAATGATAAGTATTAATAAGGAGGGAATTTATGGATATTAAAACAATAAAAAAGTTAGCAATTTTATCGAATGTGTTATTAGTACTCGGCTTAATATCACTCTTTTTTATACATACTATCGTTGCAATCGTGTTCTTTTTATTATCACTAGGATTAAGCCTTTTTATCTTTAATCGCATGTTTAAAGGGAAAAATTGGGTGCGCAATGCGATCAACATTGCTTATGTTATCGTGCTCATTGTGGTGGTTGCCGTGCTATTTAAAATGATTTAAATGATTTTATAAACTTTAGGGGAGTCTTTTATGAAATCTTGGATTAAAAAGCATCCTTCAAAGATGCTGGTAATTGTGATTTTAACAGTTTTTATGATATTACTTTTTATTAATGAAACGCATTGGTTTACTAACGATAAAACAATGACATTTGATGAAGCGGTGCAACGTCAAACTGCACAAGGCGTCTTGCATACTGTAGCACATCAAAATCAATTTGTTGAAGCAAGTCAAAGTGAAGTCAAAGATGCCATGCGTGTGGAATTTCGTGATCATGATTTAAAATATATGGATATTTCTGAACCTGTTCACCTTTCAAAAGATGAAGTGAATCGTATGTTGAAAGGAAAAGGGATTTTAGAAAATCAAGGAGATGCCTTTTTAGCGGCACAACAAGAAACGGACGTGAACGTAATTTATCTCGTCAGTCATGCCTTAATTGAGACAGGTGAGGGGCAGTCAGAACTTGCTAATGGCATCAAGCATAAAGGGAAACGATATTACAATTTTTTTGGCATCGGTGCGTTTGATAGCGATGCAGTAGCTACAGGGAAAAGTTATGCTGTACGTGAAAAGTGGACGTCTCCTGAAAAAGCAATCAAAGGCGGTGCGCATTTTGTGCGTAACCAATACTTTAAAAATGGTCAGATTACACTGTATCAAATGAAGTGGAATCCACAAAATCCTGGAACAAATCAATATGCGAGTGATATTGCATGGCCGTCTAAAATTGCAGGACAAATGCAACATTATTACGATCAATATGGGATAAAAAAAGACCATATACGACGTGATTTTTATAAAAACGGATAAATAAAGTTAGACGTTTTTAACCATTTAAGTGATGAAAGGCTTTTAAGAGGTGAAAAGAATGAAAATTGGTATCGTTGGTGCGGGCATTGGTGGTTTAACACTTGCAGCACTCTTACGTGAACAAAAACATGAGGTACATATTTTTGAAAAAAACGCAACAACAGCAGAAGTTGGCGCAGGTATAGGCATTGGAGATAATGTTTTAACAAAATTGGGAAAACATGATCTTGCCAAAGGTATTAAAAATGAAGGGCAAATTTTGCAATCCATGCGTATCAGTGATGAACAAGACCGTAAACTGAGTCAAGTTGATTTTCCTAAATCAGCGACAAATGTCACGTTATTACGTCAGTCATTAGTGGATATTATTGCCACTTATGTGGATCAACACGTTATTCATTTTAATTGTGAAGTGACAGGAGTTAATGCTACTGATCATGGGGTAACTTTAACTTTTGCTACAAAAGAATCAGAACAGTTTGATCTCGTTGTGGCGGCTGATGGCATTCATTCTCATGTGCGTCAATCGGTTGCTCCTGAATCTAAAGTGCGCTATCAAGGTTATACGTGTTTTCGAGGTGTAGTTGAGGACATGGATACTCTAGGACATATTGCTGAAGAGTATTGGGGGAAAAAAGGACGTTTTGGGATTGTCCCATTACTGAATGGTAAAGCCTATTGGTTTGCTACAATCAATGCGAAAGAGAAGGATCCCAACTATTTACACTTTAATAAGCCATACTTACAAGCGTACTTTAATCATTTCCCTCAAAAAGTACGTATGATTCTTGATAAGCAGCCTGAAACAGAAATATTGCATCATGACATCTATGATTTAAAACCGCTTAAAACATTTGTGTATCATCAACGCATCGTCTTGCTTGGAGATGCAGCACACGCGACGACACCTAATATGGGACAGGGTGCTGGTCAAGCGATGGAAGATGCGATTGTGTTGAGTAATGTGTTATCTCAATATGCACTTCCAGAAGCATTAAAACGATATGATCACTTACGTGTAAAACATACTGCGAAAGTGACCCGTAAATCTAGAAAAATTGGGGTTATGGCTCAAAAAGATAGCAAAATGGCTATCGCTATACGTAATAAAATGTTATGTATATTGCCAGACCGTTTAGTGATGAGGCAAATGAAGTTTTTAAATAAAGCTAAAAGTGAATAATAGAGTATATGAAAAAATGCGTATAAGCGACCTTCAATATAGGGCTTATACGCGTTTTTGTTTAAGGATTTACGATGAAATCAGGTGTTTCACCTTGAACTTTTTTTATTAAATTTGTTGCAACGATTTCAGCCATCATATCACGAGCTTCAAAGGTTGCATTACCGATATGTGGTGTAATCACGACGTTATTAAGTGACTTTAACCCTTCAGTAATTTGCGGTTCAAATTCATAAACATCAAGTGCTGCACCTTCAATGATGTTATTTTGTAATGCTTCAAGTAACGCCTGTTCATGGACTATGGGTCCACGTGAGGCATTGATTAAGTATGCAGTTGGTTTCATTAAATTGAGCTGTTCTTCATCAATCATATGTTCCATTGATGGATTGTAAGCAGCGTTAATGACTACAAAATCTGATTCTTTAAGTAACGTATTTAAATCTACATACGTTGCATCTAACGCTTGCTCTTTTTCTTCTTTGCGATTTGGACCAGTATATAAAATATTCATATCAAAGCCTTTGGCACGACGCCCTACGGCACTTCCTATTTCTCCTAGTCCAATAATACCTATGGTTTTGCCAGATACTTCACGACCGCGGAAAAATAATGGGGCCCACCCATCAAAACCTTCGTGACGCATTAATTGATCTCCTTCAGGAATGCGACGTGCTACCGCAAGTAAAATACCTATTGTGAGTTCAGCCGTTGCGTTAGTAGATGCTTTAGGCGTATTCGACACTCCGATACCTTTTGATTTTGCATAATCGATATCGACATTATTGAAACCAGCGCCATAATTTGCAATAAATTCTAATTGCTTTGCATGATCGATAACGTCTTTATCTACTTGAGTTGATAATAGACTTACGAGTCCAAATGCATCTTCAACCCCTCGTTTTAATTCATCTTTACTAATAATACCTTTACCTTCATACATGTGTACGTCAAAGTGTGATTCTAATAACGCTAATCCGGCTTTAGGTATTGGACCAGCAACAAAAATTTTTTTCATATTAATTTCCCACCTCTCTCTTTCAGTATAAAGTAAACGTTTTCTTAGTGACAAGGTAAGACTATTGAAACTAAAAAAAGAAAGTATGAGAGGGGAGTCTCATACTTTCTTTTGAGTTAGAATGGATTTAATTGCACTTAAATCATTCCTATGATTAGATATTGATTATTTTACGTGAATAAAGTTATATGAACCTACTTCGCCAGCAGAGATTGTACGTTCACTTACGTTGAAAGGTCCACCATTGTAGTTCATTTCTGAAACAGTGATTGAACCATCTTCATTTACAGATTCAACGTATGCCACATGACCGAATGGTCCTTCAGATGATTGTAAAATAGCACCAGCTTCAGGTGTGTGATTTACAGTGTAGCCAGCTGCAGCCGCTGCGCTTGCCCAGTTGTTTGCGTTGCCCCATGTTGAACCGATTGAGCCACCTACTTTGTCGTAAACATACCAAGTACATTGACCAGCTGTGTATAAATTACCTGCTGAAGCTGTACCAGTTGATTGTGTAGATGTTGACGTTGTAGATGTGTTCGTACCGTTTGTATATGATGTAGAATTGTTTGATGTGTAATCGTAGTTAGTCGTTCCACCATTTGTATTGTAGTTGTAACTCCATGAATAATTATAGCTACCTTCAGCCGCATCAGCATCTTGATGGTTTAAACCTACTGCTGCTGCACCTACTCCCGCTGTTAATGTAGTTACTGTAGCGATTTTCTTTAACATAATAAAAATCCTCCCAAAAATTTTTTTATAATAGATTCCTTATTTGCTTAAAGACTTACAAGCGTGAAGACACGCATTTATGATTTCTAATCGCTTTATTTAACGACAAGACACACTTTATCAGAAAATAAGCCTTTTGTGTGGAATGTTACGATTTTGTAATCAAATGTAAAAAGTGACTATACTTTTTGTAATGATGTGACAACAGAAAAAATAGGGGCGTAAATTTAAAAAAGAGTGGGTATGAAAAATAGTAAAAGGGGAGCAACGCTTACTTTACAGACCATATTTAATCAATATAAAAAATCCCCACACCTACGTATGGGGATTATTTTTAAAAATAAAATGACCAATATGTTCTATTCGACACCACATTTTGTAATATTTTTTGTAACAATTAAAAGGTTCGATTATTTGAAAAATGGTATTGAAAGTGGCGGTAAATAATCTTCTCCATTATAAGCTTTGACAATTGCGACAATTTTAAAAATCAAGTAAAGCAATGCAACGATAGGAACAATGAGGAATCCAATAAGAACAAATATGAGTATAGTTCCAATTACTACCCATATTGTATATGAGATTTCAAAATTGAAATAGTTTTTACCCGCAACATCAATGAATTTTGAATTGTCACGTTTGATTAACCAAATTAAAAGGGGTCCTATAATGGGTGCAAAAATAGATGTAACATAAATAAGAACTGCCATTAATTTTTCATCGTCATTGGGTAAAGAGGATGTACTAGAAACTGGTGGTGCGTGCGTCGTATCTTCGTTATATTGACTCATTTTATAACCTCCTATTTTGGGTCAGTTTATTATTTATAGCGTAACATAAGTTGTAATATAATTCATTTATTGAAAATGTAAAGATACAGTGTTTAAAAGGTTTTAAAGCATTTAAGTTATTGATTTCATTTTATCGTTAGCTTTGTTAACATGCTTATGAGACATAATTATAACTTTAAGTGGGGAGAGTGTATTATGAAAATTGCTATCGTAGGATCTGGTAATGGTGCAGTTACAGCTGCAGTTCAAATGACAAATAAGGGTCACGATGTACGTTTATATTGTAGAAATCAAAGTATCCATAAATTTGATCAAGCAAAAGCTAAAGGTGGCTTTGAATTTAATGAAGAAGGACAAGAATCATTTGTCCCATTTACAAATATCAGTGATGATATGTCGTACGTTTTAGAAGATGCCGAAGTGATTATGCTAATTATTCCTTCTTCATTTATAGAATATTATGCTGAACTCATGGCTTCGCACATTCATGAAGGACAAGTCATCTTCTTTAATATGGCTGCGGCAATGGGATCTGCACGTTTTATAAAAGTATTGAAAGAGTTAAAAAATGATGTGCGTCCAATTTTTGCAGAAGCAAATACGCTTACATATGGTACGCGTGTGGACTTTGATGAAGCAATTGTCAATTTATCTTTAAATGTACGTAAAGTTTATTTTTCAACATTTAATGAGGCTGATTTAAGTGAGACCTTTAAGAAAATTGAGTCGCTATATCCATATATTGTTAAAGAAGAAAGCCTATGGAGAACAAATCTTGAAAATGGAAATCCAGAGGTGCACCCAGGACCTACACTTCTAAATGTAGGGCGTATAGATTATAGTGGTGACTTTGCACTTTATAAAGAAGGGATTACAAAACATACTGTTAGATTATTGCATGCGGTAGAACTGGAACGTTTAACGTTAGGGCGTAAATTAGGATTTGAGCTTGAAACAGCAAAAGAAGGACGCATCGAAAGGGGCTATCTCGAGCGTGAAGACGAGGATAAACCGCTTAAAAATTTATTTAATGATAGTCCAGTATTTTCACAAATTCGTGGTCCCCATCAAGTGAATAATCGTTATTTAACAGAAGATATTGCTTATGGGCTTGTTTTATGGTCAAGTTTAGGTCGTGAAATTGGTGTACCTACACCCAATATAGATGCGATAATCGTGATTGCTTCAACGATTTTAGAACGTGATTTCTATAAAGAAGGTCTCACTATAGAAGATTTAGGCCGTGAAAACGTCGGTTTAACATCATACTAATGTAGAGGGGGAAGGGTGTATGACACGCAAACCGTCATTTCTAGAAGCTATTTCAACGATTATCGTTATGATGATCATTGTATGTGTTGGATTTATCGTTTTTAAAATTCCAGTCCAACCGTTGCTTATTTTGGCTTCAGCTTATGCTGCATTTATCGCATGGCGTGTCGGGCTAAAATGGCAAGATTTAGAGGAAGGTATCGTACATAGATTAACTACAGCAATGCCAGCGCTATTTATCATTTTAGCTGTAGGTATTATTGTGGGGACATGGATGTATTCAGGGACCGTGCCTGGTTTAATTTATTATGGATTGAAATTTTTAAGTCCTCAATACTTTTTAGTGTCGGCATTTTTAATTTCGGCAGTGTGCTCAGTTGCTACGGGTACTGCATGGGGTTCTGCCTCTACAGCAGGTATCGCATTAATCGCTATTGCTTTGCAAATGGATATTCCTGCGGGTATGGCAGCGGGCGCTATTATATCAGGTGCAGTATTTGGAGATAAAATGTCGCCATTATCAGATACGACGAACCTTGCTTCGCTGGTCACACGTGTGAATATCTTTAGTCACATTAAACATATGATATGGACGACGATACCTGCGTCAATCATAGGAATGATAGTTTGGCATATCGCTTCTATAGGTTTAGCACACAATGCGAACACTAAAAATATTCAAAAGATTTTATCTGATATTGATGCGATGTATCACATCAACATCATTGTTTGGATACCTATTGTTGTGATTGTGGTTTGTTTAATCTTTAAAATGGCCACAGTACCAGCAATGTTAATCTCTAGCGCCTCAGCGATTATTGTCGGTACTTTCAACCATGGTTTTAAATTTCAAGATGGATTGATAGCAACATTCACAGGATTTACGCCTGACATGTTAACCACAAATGTTGATGGATTATCTAAAAATGCATTAACTTTGATTGAACAAGGTGGCATTATGAGTATGACACAAATTATTGTCACGATATTTTGTGGGTATGCATTTGCAGGTATCGTTGAAAAGGCAGGTTGTTTAGATGTATTACTTGCACACATCTCTAAACAAATCAATACGCGTGGTTCATTAATATTAGTGACAGTTTTAGGTACCTTAATGATGGTACTAGCTGCTGGTGTTGCTTCAGTCGCCATTATTATGGTCGGCGTATTACTTATGGATATGTATAACAAAATGGGATATGACCGTGTGAATTTATCTCGAACACTCGAAGATTCAGGAACAATGGTGTTGCCTCTTATACCTTGGGGAACATCAGGTGTCTATTACACACAACAATTAGGTGTTCACGTCGGGGAGTTTTTTGTTTGGGCGGTGCCATGTTATTTATGTATTGTCATTGCATTATGTTATGGTTTTACAGGAATAAGCATAAAAAAACAACAGAGTGAACAGCGTGTTTTAAATTGATATTTTTAAGATTTTAAGGTTCATCTATGTTTAAAAATTTGAATAACGGTTATATTATAACTGTAAATGAGGTGATTCCATATTTTACTTAATAGGTCTTGTAGCGATGATACTATTATGGTTTGGGATACACCAATTTATCAAAAAAGACTTACATGTTGTAAAAAGTCCTTCTATCATTTCTTGGGTTTTCAGCTTTATCTTGTATTTTGTAGCGATTGTACTTTATAGAGCTGAAACCCATACTTTTGTGTTTAAAGTCCATGAATTAATCCTAATTACAGTATTTGGCTTTATTGTGGCATGGGTGTACTCTCACTTGCGTAAGTCTATTGATACACTGGTTTATACAGTAATTATTGCTGTATTGTCGATAATACTGGTTTTACTAACGTTCTCAAACCATGACGTTGAAAATGTTTCGATGATGTTGACTGTACGATTGATTCTGACGGCATTACTTGTTGGCGTCGGTGTAGATGTCGTGAGAAGACAAATAAAATCGAAACAAATGGAAAACTTTCCATTATTATATTTATTCGCATTTGGATATTGGGTCACTATAGCATATTGGTTTTAAAAAAAAGAGGTTCTCCGTTAATGACGGAAACCTCTTTTTTTAAATTAATGAATGTAATTGTAACTTGCTGCTTCAGCTGCTGAAATCGTACGTGATGTTACAACGCCAGGACCTTGTCCATAATTCATTTCAGAAACTGTGATGGTACCGTTGCTGTTTACTGATTCAACGTAAGCAACATGACCAAATGGACCTGAAGTTGTTTGTAAAATCGCACCAGCTTTAGGTGTATGATTAACTGTGTAACCTGCTGCTGCAGCTGCACTTGCCCAGTTATTCGCATTACCCCATGTTGAACCAATCGTACCACCTACACGATCAAAAACATAGTACGTACATTGACCGGCAGTGTATAAGTTGGATCCTGATGTACCTTTAGAAACTGTGCGTGAAGCAGATGTTGATGAAGTTGTGTATGACTGATTAGACGTTGTTGTTTTTGGAGCTGAAGTCGTTGGTGCAGAGTAATTATAATTAGAAGCAGTAGTGTTGTAGCGATATTTTGAAGTTGATGTGTAATTATAATTATTTTGAGTTGTGTAGTAATAGCTTGAACCATTTCCGCCGTTAAATTGTGCTGGAGACCAGTTACCTTGCCAAGTAAAGTGGTAGTTATTGTTTTGGTCAATTGTGTAGCTATAGCTATATGAAGTTGGGTCATTAGGGTTATAACCACCATTATATTCCGCAGCATCTGCGTCATGTCCGTGTGCTAAAGTAATTGCAGCTACACCTGCAGTAGCGATTGAAGTTGTAGCGATTAATTTTTTCATTTGAAAAAGTCCTCCTAAAAAGAATTCTATATATTATCAATTAAGACCATATGCTTGAGTAACTAACATTTTATACGTGTAAGTCGTGTAATTCATTTTTACAACGAGTAATACTCTAACAGAAAAAAATGTATTTGTGTGCTGTGTTAACACTTTGTAATTTTTGAGAAAATTTTTTATCATCGGTACATTATAAAAAGGAGAAGACAAAGTTGATGCCATCGTATTTTACGTTAAGAGAAATCAATATTTAGATTAATTAGAAAATTGATGTTAACGTTTTGTAATATGAATGACATTCTAAAGCACATTTAGGAAATCATTTATAAGGCTTAAATTTATATTTAGACAAATTTGATGGATGTTAAATTTTTAGCATTTGAACATTAATCACATTCCAAGTAATTTAAAACAGCACTTGTTATAATGAGGTTAAGACTATTTTAAAGGGGCGGATTGTGATGATTCTTGACCGTGTGAATCCTGAAGATTTATTTCCAACTGAGACAGCGGGACCAGCTGTACTAGGTACGATTGAATATGAAATACAGGGTCAAAGAGAGTATGAAGGGGCATATATTGCGACAAATGAGCGACTTATTATGAATGTAGACATGAATGGTCAGTTCTACTACCGAAATATTCCGTATGAAGATATTTCTAGTCTTTCATATGAAAATGGTGTCTTGTTGTTTGGGTTTGAAGTAGGTAAAGTAGCGATGAAAGACATTCAAACGGCAGACGTCCAACCATTTATAGATTATGTACAGCAATACATTAAATGATGTGTCTAAAAGCATTTTATAAAAAGTACCATCGCAACTTGCTTTTAAGGACAGTTCAAATTAAACTGTTCCATCTACCAATATTAAAACATTGTATTTAAAGTTTTATTTCAAGCAGCTATCAAACTGCAACCTCATTTATAGATGAATGTTATAGTATCTCTAATCACCTTCAAGGTTCATTTTTGTATGAATTTTGAAGGTTTTTATTTGAAATATAAGGTTTTATGCTTAGAATATGACATTTTAGGGCGCTTTGAATAGATGTAAATACGGCATGCGCATCACTATAAAACAAAAAATCGAAAAATATTTCTAATTCGAGATAAAATGATTGACTCACCTATTTTATGGCGTTATAATTCAAATATAAAATTTATACCGAAGTCGAGGTGAGAGATCAATGAAAGTAGAATTAGGGTTAACTTCTTTTGCAGACAACCATGACATTTATACAGAAGATAATGTTTATCCTGCAATTACCAATGCAGAAAGGATTCGTAACATTGTTGAAGAAATCCAATTGGCTGATGAAGTAGGGTTAGATGTATATGGTCTTGGGGAACACCACCGTCCTGATTATGCTGTATCAAGTCCAGCAACGGTATTGGCTGCTGCAGCATCAACAACGAAACATATTAAATTGTCTTCAGCGGTAACGGTGTTATCCTCTGATGATCCTGTTCGCGTATATCAACAATTTTCAACAGTTGATGCGCTATCAAACGGTCGAGCAGAAATTATGGCAGGACGTGGTTCATTTATCGAATCATTTCCATTATTTGGATATAATTTGAATGACTATGAACAACTGTTTGATGAAAAAATACAATTATTAATGGAAATTAATCAACATGAAATCGTTCATTGGGAAGGGAGTTTAAGACCCAATATTGATGGATTAGGTGTGTATCCACGTGCTGATAAAGCATTACCGATATGGTTGGCTACTGGGGGAACACCAGAATCTTCATTAAAAGCCGGTTCACTTGGATTACCCATTACGTATGCTATCATAGGAGGTAATCCTAAACGTTTTGCAAGAAATGTAGCAATGTATAAAGCGATGGCGGAATCCAATGGATATCAACCAGAAACATTACAAATTGCATCTCATTCGTGGGGATATGTTGCTGATACGGATGAAGAAGCTCAAGCACAGTATATGCCAGCTACTGAAGCACACCACAATATCATCGCTAAAGAACGTGGTTGGCCACCCTTTACGTATGAACACTTCCAACGTGAAATAGGACCAAACGGGGCTATGTACGTTGGAAGTCCAGAAACGGTTGCACAAAAAATTATTGATACTGTAGAGGCGTTAGGATTAACTCGATTTATGTTACATTTACCAATAGGATCAATTCCACATGAATGTACATTAAAATCAATACGTTTATTTGGAGAAAAAGTAAAACCTATAGTGGATGCGTATTTTAAAGATAAATAACTAGTGATAAGGAGAGATTGATTTATGATTTTAAGATATGTTGCAAATTTAAAAGTAGCAAAAGAATTAGTGAACGCTGCAAAACCAAAATTAAAAAATGACCAAGGGTTAAGAGACGCATTTGAATCTTTTAATTTATCACCAGACCTCGTGCGCGTTGTCGGAGCGGCTGAAACAGCAGCTGCAGTATTATTTGGATTAAGTATTTTTAGTAAACGTTTATCACAACTTGGATCATTAATCACTATTGTGGTATTGGGTGTAGCGATTCAAAAACATTTTCAAGCTGGTCACGGTAAACAAGGCGCGCAACACGCAATTGATTTAGTTTCTATGGCAGGTTTGAGTCTTGCTGACACATTAGTAAGCAAAAAATAATTAAAAATTTAAATAATAAATTGTTTTTGTTATTTGGAACTATGACATTATGCTGTTATAGTTCCTATTTTTTATGTCTGTGTGGGAGGCATAAAAAGCAAGCGTTTTGAAAAAAATCGAATATATTTTCAAGAAGTAATTGAAAAAAGCGCGGTAAAGGTTTAGAATACAATTATTAAGAAATTAAATTTCCAAGTAAATATAGTTTTTAGAAACACAGAAAGTTATGTATGCATCTTGGATAGCAACTACTGAGGTGATTAAATGAAGAAGTTTCCAATTAAAAACATGAAAGAGTTTATTGCCGTTTCACGCACAACTAAAGAAATCTCCAGCAATATTAAGCAGCAATATGCATTGACATATGAAGAGCTCTTTATTCTTGTACATGTACATGAAAAAAGGTTGCCTGCATATAATGTCAAAGATATCATCACAGTATCAAAGTTTAAACCGTACTATATTACAAAAGCGCTTCAAAAACTAAAAGAAAATGGGTATTTATCTAAAAAGAGAAATGAACAAGATGAACGTACTGTTATTATTGAAATTTCTAAGGAACAGTATGCAAAGATTGATCAATTATTTGAAGACATCGAATCTAAATTTTAAATCAATACCATCGTTAATGTTTACACATCATAAAGAGTGACAAAACGACTAAATTCACAAGCGAGATGAAGAAATGTGCGCATTTCTATCTCGCTTATTTTTAATTCCAAAAAATAGGAAAGTCTTAACATTTATACTATAATGTTGAGTGAAGTACTAAGAAATGTGAGCGGAAGTGAGTGATGGTGATGCAATCTATTTTAATTCAATCAGACATACAAAAAGAATGGATTCAAAAATTAGAAGCACAAAAAGCACAATTTAAAGCCAATGCAGCACAAAATGATATTCAAAGTAGATTTCCACATGAGAATATTCAATGGCTTATTGATAGTGGATATACGCAATTAACATTACCTAAATCATATGGAGGGTATGGTGCGTCACTTGAAGATATGGTGATTTTACAAACGGTGTTAGGCTCAATAGATGGTGCCACAGCACTCTCTATTGGCTGGCATTTAAGTTTTATAGGCGAGTTGTTTGAATCAAACAAGTGGGAGCACAGTCAATTATGCCAACTGGCTGAAGATGTTAAGCAAGGGGCACTCATTAATCGTGCTGTAAGTGAAGCTGAAACTGGTAGTCCCACTAGGGGCGGTAAACCATTAACATATGCTGAACGTCAAGAGGATTATTATGTGATAAACGGTGTTAAAACATTTACATCAATGAGTCCTGCTTTAACGCATATTGTGGTTGCAGCTTATATACCTGAAAAAGAACGTGTAGGTTTCTTTCTTGTTAAAAAAGATACTGAAGGATTGAGCATTGCGAACAATTGGGATATGTTAGGAATGAGAGCAACTGAAAGTCATGATATCCTACTTGATCACGTAAAAGTGCCTTTAACGCATCTTGTTGAAATCAAAGGAGAAGCACCAGCTTTTGAAAATGGGTGGCTCTTACACATACCTAGTACGTATTTGGGAATTGCTCAAGCAGCACGAGATTATGCATATGAATTTGCAGCTTCATATCAGCCGAATAGTATAGATGGCACTATTAGTGATTTACCCGTTGTGCAACAAAACCTTGGAAAAATGGACACTAAACTGATTACAGCACGACATTTACTATGGAGTACAGCGCATGCTTATCAATATAAATGTCAAAATCAGTCCATTCAGTCTGAATTGAGTGCAAGTAAAGTAGTTGTTATGAATGAGGGATTAGATGTTATCGATTTAGCGATGCGCATTGTTGGCGCAAAAAGTTTAGAAATGTCACGACCACTACAACGCTTTTACCGAGATATGCGCGCCGGATTACACAATCCCCCGATGGAAGATATGGCGTATCATCAAATTGCGGACATTGGGCTTCGTGCACTACAAATTCATTAAAATATAATGGCTTATGAAGTGTAGTCATTGAAAGAAAAGAAAACCCTCTTTATAATGAAACGGAATACGAAAGAGGGAGACGAGCATCATGCGCTATGTATTAATAGCTATTGGCGTCATTTTTACGTTACTTGGTTTTGCTGGCGCAGTGTTACCTTTGTTACCCACAACGCCATTTTTACTTGTAGCAGTTATATGTTTTGCTAAAAGTTCAGAGAGGTTTCATGATTGGCTTGTTCAAACGAAAGTATATCAAGCCTATGTTGAAGATTTTAAATTGTATCGCGGCTATACTATGAAGAAGAAAATCCAATTGCTTATTAGTTTGTATATTGTTGTAGGGTTTTCAATTTGGGCTGTTGATATTGCATTGATTAGAGTGGGACTTGTCATTATGGTCATCATTCAAACCATTGTATTATTTACATGGGTGCGCACGTTGCCAAAAAATCATCAAAAGAAAAGCAATTTTGACAGTTAACTTACAAGAGTTAATGATTAATACATGTATTACGATTACGTTCTCAAAATGGAAAGTCATTCATTTTGGGGACGTTTTTTGTGCTTGACCTGCAAAACTAAGTGATCACCTAAAAAATACATATGAAGATGAAATGAGCTCAAAACGGCGCTTTGACAGTTTGCGATTTAATAATTGTTCATAAAGTAGTATTTTTAAAATCTTTGATGATATTAAACGTATTGCTTTAACAGCCCAAAGTGTATATAATAATGATAATCATTATCAATTGGAGGAACAAAACATGCAAAAATGGTTCATTCCATTAGTAGCTATGATTTTACTATTAGCTGCTTGTGGTCAAAATAAAGAGGAACAATCTGCGCAATCGGATGTTAAGACGTTAGCGCTAAAGACAGCAGAGGGTAAACAAAATGTTAAAATACCACAAACACCTAAACGCATCGTCGTACTAGCCCCTACATATGCTGGTGGTTTAAAATATTTAGATGCCAATATAGTAGGTGTATCTAATCAAGTAGATCAAAGTCCAATTTTGAAGAAACATTTTAAAGATATTGATAAAGTTGGCAATGACGATGTAGAACAAGTGGCATCATTAAAACCTGATTTAATTGTTACATATAACACGGATAAAAATACAAAAAAACTTGAAAAAATTGCGCCTACTTTAGCTATCAATTATGGTATGTACAATTATCTAGAACAACAAGAACTTCTAGGTCAAATTATGAATAAAGAAAAAGAAGTAGCAGAATGGAAAGAAAATTGGGTGAAACAGACAAAACAAGATGGTACGGAGATTAAAAAAGCCATTGGAAAAGATGCGACTGTTTCAATCATCGAAGATTTTGAGAAGAAAATTTATGCTTATGGTAAAAACTGGGGACGCGGTAGTGAGGTCATCTACCAAGCATTTGGTTTAAAAATGCCGACAGAATTAGAAAAAGCAACTCAAAAAGAAGGTTGGAAAGAAATTTCTAAAGAAGAAATTGAAACATATGCGGGTGATTATATCGTTAAAGCGAAAGCACCAAAAGCGGCGCAACCAGAATTTACCCATACTGCAATGTGGTCTAATTTAAAAGCGGTCAAAGCAAAGCATGTATTTGATGTGGATTCAAGTATTTACTGGTACAATGACCCTTATTCTCTAGACGTGATTCGTAAAGATTTAAAAGAAAAATTTCTAAAGAATTAAACATTGCATATTAGCATTTCACCCTGTATATTCAATTCAAATATGACGCATTTAAGTGATTGCTAAGTTGACATAAAACAATTGATAAAGCCTTCAAAGTTCATCTCAACATGAATTTTGAAGGCTTAACTTTTTAAAAAGCACGTGCTCATTCTGAATGTAAAGCTTGAAATGTTTTTAACATATACATGGATGATAGTGATTTATTTTCTAATATACGTACTCGTTTTATGTTTTTCATAAATTGTAAGGCCTGTAATATCTTTTTTGGCATGTGGAATGATCAAGCTAGATAGATACGCTGTTCCAAAAGCGATAAAGAACGCAATGATTGATGTATAGAATGGTGATCCAGCTCCACCGACACCTTGGAGGAAGTAACTTACAATAACTGCTACAATGAGACCTACTATCACGCCAATGCCATGGGTACGTTTTGTAAAAATGCCGACAGCAAATATACCAGCGAGCGGTACACCAAATAATCCTGTAATGAGTAGAAATAAATCCCACATGTCACTAGAATTTGAAGCAATTAAATACAGTGAAGCCATTAAGCTTATCAAACCAACCACGATGGTAGTTATTCTCGCAAAACGTACTTCAGCTTTTTCAAGTTGTTTGCCAAAGAAACGTTGCTTAATGTCAATTGACAGACAAGCTGAAATTGAATTTAAGCTTGATGATATTGTCGATTGTGCAGCTGCAAATATCGCAGCAATCAATAATCCGCCTACAAATGGAGGCATTTGTGTCAATATGAAATACGGAACAATTGATGAGGTATTAAAATCTTTAGGTAGTGCTGTTTGATGTTCATAAAATGCATAGAGTGCGGTACCCATTCCAAAAAATATGGGTGCAGAGATTAATGCTAAGATACCATTTGTCCAAATGGATTGAGACGTTTCTTTCATCGATTCTGAAGCCTGATAACGTTGAACAACGTCTTGACTTGCAGTATATTGCTGTAAGTTATTAAATACACTTCCTATAAATATAATCGGAATCGCAGCTGCAGCAGCACTGAGCTTCCAATTATCTGCACTGATCAGTTTTTTATTTTGAATGGCATCGTGTGCAACTGTGGAGAAACCACCATCGACTTGACTGATTGCCATGACAATAATAACAATAGCACCGCCAAGTAATATTACCCCTTGGATAAAATCACTCCAAACCACACCTTCAAATCCACCAAGAAATGTATAAATAATACATAAAATACCTACTAGGCAAGCTACAACGTATGGGTTAATGTCGGAAACAGCAGTGATTGCAAGTGTTGGTAAATAAATCACAATTGCAATACGTCCTAAGTGAAATAGCACAAATAATAATGAACCAATGACACGCACTGCTGGATTGAAACGCGCCTCTAAATATTCATATGCTGAAGTGACATGTAACTTTTTGAAAAATGGAATATAAAAGTATATTAATAACGGGATAATTGCTACTATCGCTATATTTCCAGCGATATAAGACCAGTCTGTGAGAAAAGACTTTTCAGGTGTGGACATAAATGTAATTGCACTTAAAGTTGTTGCGTAAATTGAAAAGCCCACTACCCAAGAGGGCAAGCGACCGCTCGCAGTGAAAAAACTTTCAGTATCTTTTCCAGCACGACGTGTAAAATAGGCGCCAATCATAAGCATGAGCAATAAATATAATATCAATGCAACCCAATTCCAAAAACCAAACCCAATTGTATTCATAATCATAACCCCTCTCTCATTCATGATGAATGCGGTAAATACGCTAAACGTGTTTCAAAGTGCCAAAAGTTATAAGTGATACGTTCGAACGAGTGTTTCTAATTGAGGTCTAAGTGCTTCATTAAAAGGATGAAAAGGTGCTTTAGGATAGCCTGTTTCGATGCCTTTTTCTTTTAAAATGGCTTTTAAAGTTGGATATAATCCCATCTTTAAAACCTGTTCGATAATGTCATTTGACTCACGTTGTAATTGATAAGCTTTTTCTACATTTCCAGATTGTGCTGCTTTAAAAATGGCTTGTGCACGGACACCATTAATGTTATAAGTTGACCCGATTGCACCATCAACGCCTGAAATTGCCGCTTGAACAAGCATTTCATCGAACCCTGAAAATATGAGTTTATCTGGAAAAGCATGACGTAAGCGCTCAAGTAAGAAAAAGTCTGGCGCTGTATATTTCACACCAATAATACGCTCATTTTTAAACAGCGTGTCAAACTGTTCGATTGTAATATTGACGCCTGTTAATCCTGGAATCGCATAAATAATCATGTCATTTTGAGTTGCTTCGATAATTTTAAAGTAATAATCTCGTATTTCTTCAAAAGTAAATGGATAGTAAAACGGTGTAACTGCAGATAATGCATCGTAACCGAGTTCTGTTGCATATTGACCTAATGCAATTGCCTCATTTAAATCTAATGAACCGACTTGGGCAATTAAGCGAACATCATTTTGTGCTTCATCTTTAACAATCCGAAATACGTCCTTCTTTTGCTCTGTATTCATTAAGAAATTTTCACCTGAACTACCATTAACATATAAACCGTCAAGTTGTTGTGTATCTATCGCGTTTCTAACCACCTCACGCAATCCACTGTCGATAATGTTACCTTGTTCATCAAAAGGCACTAATAGTGCAGCGTATAAACCTTTTAAGTCGTCTTTCATTGTTATCCTCCTATAGCTATTGAAATATTGGTCAGACCAATTTATACTTATATTGTAAGCGCTATCATTTACGAGGTCAATATATCATTTTATAGTAATATGACAATGTATGATAAACTTGAATCGTTATGAAAGGGGAAGTGCTTAGAGATGGAAGGCATGAACGGTCGTCAAAGCTTAAAAGAAAAAATGGTAAAAAATATTAAAGACTATATTTTAAAAGAACAACTTAAGGTCGGAGATAAATTACCTACTGAACGTAAATTAGCCGAAGTATATCAAGTGAGTCGCTCGGTGGTTCGAGAGGCCTTAAGTTATTTAGAAAACACCGGCGTGACTGAAAGTGTTCAAGGGAAAGGTACACTTGTAAAGGCACAAGATATTACACCCTTAATAGAAGGGTTTTTATTTAGCTTTCAAGTAAATCGTGGGAATTTAAAAGATTTAATGATGTTGCGATTAACCTTTGAACTTGCTGCAATTGATGTGATCGAACGCGATGAAACGTCTTTAGAGGCCATTGAACGCGTACTTGTAAATGACGCATCTTCGTTTAGTATTGCAGATGATAAAGCATTTCATCAAAGTATATTAGAAGCGGTCAATGTACCATTGTTTAAACAAATGAGCGCTGTTGTTCATGCCTATTTTTATCAAACACCCATTAAATCATCAATGATAGACAATCAATTGAGTATTGATGATCATCAAGCGATTTTTGACGCTTTAAAAGCCAAACAGTTCACAAAAGCAAAAGCATTATTAACTCAACATTTATTGCGAGGTGCTCAATTTTATGACGAAAATTGCATTTGACATTGGGGGAACATTTTTAAAATCTGCCATCGTTGACTCTGAATTTAATTTGAAAGGCTATCAAAAGTTGCCTACGCCAGTAAATGAAAATGACGCGATTTTAAACGAAATATTGCGACGTGTAAAGACATATATGCACACGTTCCATCTTAAAGAGGTACGGATTGGTATTTCGACAGCAGGTGCGGTAAATCAAGCGGAAGGCACAATCGTTTATGCAAACGATAATATTTTAAACTATTCAGGAACGCATTTTAAACAAGCGTTACGTCGATGCGCATCACATGTGAATGTTTATAACGATGTAGACGCCGCTTTGTTAGGCGAATTAAGTTACCGTAAACAATCACTGGCAAGCGTATTTTGTTTAACATTAGGCACAGGAATTGGTGGAAGTTATTTCCAAGAACCAAACGGTTTAATGGTAGGTGCACGACACCGTGCGAATGAAATTGGTAATCTCCTTTATGATTTTGAAACAAAAACAAACTATGAAGACCGTGCATCGACACGCGCGCTGAAAAAACTGATGGTAGCTCAAAACTACGGTCATGATAATGTTATTCAATTGTTTGAAGATGCACACCACTATGAAGCAAGTCAAAAACTTCTGCATACATGGGGACGTGAAGTAGCTCGAGGTATTGCTGAAGTACAAATCATGTACGATCCGGCGCATATCATCATTGGTGGGGGTATTTCTAAACAACAACGTGACTTGCTAAAATACATTGAACCACACGTTCAATCGTTTTTACCTCCTCATTATGGTCATGCTAAAATTGAAACTGCACAACTACACAATGATGCTGCACTAATAGGTGCGGTTTCAAAATTGTAAACACTCTAGAAAAAATGTTTACAATCATGTATAATACGGCAATGGTTATATTTTTATGATGACTATTTAAAGAAAGTCATATGTTTTGTGACATCTTTAATATCTTTAGGGAGGAAGTAAAGTGAATCATACTCGATTACTCGTTTATACTGCCTTAATGACGGCAATAATTGCTGTCATGGGGTTTGTCACGCCTATTCAATTGCCGTTTATACCAGTACCTATTGTACTCCAAAATATTGGTATCTTTTTAGCTGGTATATTATTAGGGCGTAAATATGGGACGTTAAGTGTTATCGTATTTTTATTACTTGTCGCTTGTGGAGCACCATTATTATCAGGTGGACGTGGTGGCATTGGTGTCTTTATGGGCCCGAGCGCAGGTTTTTTATTCATGTATCCAGTTGTCGCATTCTTAATTGGTTGGGTGAGAGACCGTCAATTTGAGAAGCTCAATGTACTTAAAGTATTTTTCATTATTTTCATTATTGGTGTAGTATTATTAGACTTTGTTGGCGCTATCGTGATGGGCTTTATCACACATATACCTGTGTCTAAAGCGCTTTATACCTCGTTAGTGTTTGTACCGGGAGATTTGATCAAAGCGGTGATTGCATCATTTTTTGCAATAGCGCTTCTTAAAAATCCAGTAACTGCACGTGTTTTAAAACAAACACATCTATAAAAACATAAAGGGGATGATAGGGATGCCTATATCGATGGAAACGATTTATACAGATGCTCAAGTTATTGAAAGGTATTCACGGTATACGCGTTTTCTTACACCTCAACATCCTCATAAATTTGATGGGAACAAATGGCGGTATCATATAATGCCGGATACATTAACATTTAAACATGATATGGTCATACAACGGCAGCAACACATGCAAACTTCATCAACACACCTTTATTTTGAATTTCCAGCTGATATGGCATTATCAACAGAAATGCTACGTCTATTAAGAACAGAAGGTTTCGAATTAGGGTGTGTTGAAATGTATGCAATAGATGGAGTTGCTTTAGAAGCACTTTCAGAAGAGACGCTACATTTAGTTAAAGTCAATTCACATCGTATTAATGATTACCTTGAAATCTTCAGTGAATTAAGTACACCTTATGGTACAATTTATGTGAATGAAGCGTGCAATTATATTCGAGAACAGGTTAGCCATGGAGAAGGTGGCTTAGACTATTATGTGGCCTATGAGAATGAAATGCCTGTCGCGATATTAAACTTAATCGAAGGTGAAACTACACTTGAATTAGACGGTTTCGCAGTAAAACCTGAATATCAAAAGCAAGGTTATGGTAAACGTATCCAAGCCGAAATTGGAAAACGTGCAGGCCAACGTTCGGTTATTTTAGTTGCTGATGCTGAAGATACTGTAAAAGATATGTATATTAAACAAGGTTACACATACATGCATTTTCGCTATAGTGCACTATTAGAGCATGCCTAAACTAAAATTTTATAGATTATAAATGGGAGACACCCTCAAAATTCACGAATTTGTGAACTATTTTGAGGGTGTTTTATATGGTGTTCACGTCAATGTTGAATCATGTTTGATGGATGTGTGTTTAACTTTTGGGATGAGTGATGCGATGGGCATGACTATAAATATTAAAATGTTGATTACGCACAAAGCCTATGGCAGTAATATTTAAATCATTAGCAAGTTGAATAGCAAGGGTCGTTGGTGCTGATTTTGAAATAATCATGCCTACGCCAATTTTAGCTGCTTTAATTAAGATTTCTGATGAGATGCGCCCACTAAAAATTAATATTTTATCTCTAACAGAAATTTCATTTTCGATACAGTATCCATACAATTTGTCTAACGCATTATGTCTCCCGATATCTTGACGATGAATATAAAACGCATCTCCATCACTAATGGCGGCATTATGTAATCCACCAGTAGCTTGAAATGTCTCACTTTCGTCTTGAAGACGGTGCATCATTGTTAAAACTTGTTCAGGATGTAACTGAATTTTTGACATCGATGTTTTGGCTATAGCCGCATCATTTTGAAAATAGAACTCGCGACTTTTGCCACAACAAGATGCGACCAATCTTTTATTTGAAAGTTGAATACGGTCATGTACATTATAGGTGAGTTCAACATGTACAAAACCTTTACTCTCATCAATATCTATTTGTTTTAACTCTTGACGTTTTAAAATCACACCTTCAGATGCTAAAAATCCTAAAATGAGCTCATTTAAGTGTGTTGGACTACAAATAACTGTAGCAAACTCTTCACCATTAATCATAATTGTTAATGGGAACTCCGTCACATAATCATCATATGTTTCGTGGAGTTGACCGTGTTCATATCTGATGATTTTTTGGTTGTAATGTATATCTTGATTCACCCCTGTGCCCCCTTTACACATTTGTATTTATTTTACGCTTAAATATAAAAATATTAAACCAATTAGGCCGAATTCACATGTTTTAAGATGTCGAATGATATACGTTTTAACGTGCAATTCAGCATTGTTTCATGGATAATATATACTGATAAGTTTATACGCGGAGAGGATTGTTATAAATGAAAAGGGTTGTATGCTTATGTTTAATCATCAGTCTCGGTGTGCTTTTATCGGGATGTCGTGATCAATCGCAAAATAATCATGAGAAGGCACATTTAACGATTTCTGCTGCTGCAAGTTTAACAGATGTCACGAAAGAGCTCGAAAAAGCGTTTAAAAAAGAACACCCAAATGTTAACATTGATTTCAATTATGGTGGGTCTGGTGCTTTAAGACAACAAATCGAAAAAGGGGCACCGGTTGATGTTTTTATGTCTGCGAATACAAAAGATGTAAAGGTCTTACATCAAAAAGGCAAAATTAAAGATACATATGATTATGCACATAACCAATTAATTTTAATAAAAGGACGCGGAAAAAAGACGCCACCACTAGACCAATTAAAGCGTGATGACCATGTTGCGATGGGTGAAGTGGCCTCTGTTCCCGCAGGAAAATATGCCAAAATGTATTTAGATAAACACGGACTGTGGGATAAAGTCGAGCCACATGTGGTCTATACAAAAGATGTGCGTGAAGTGCTAAACTATGTAGATAAAGGGAATGCGAATTATGGCTTCGTATACCAAACCGATTTATATGCTGGC
The DNA here is from genome assembly GCF_011394325.1 of Staphylococcus sp. 11007852. NCBI lineage: Bacteria > Bacillati > Bacillota > Bacilli > Caryophanales > Staphylococcaceae > Staphylococcus > Staphylococcus sp. 11007852. The sequence goes on from NZ_JAANBJ010000024.1 coordinate 30,227, forward strand.
AATACACAGGATATAAACGTTGAGAAAGTAAAAGTGACACCAATCAATCAACCGATTACTTATGAGATGGGGCGTATTTCTGACCACGATTTAAGTAAAGCATGGGTTACTTTTATGAAATCTAAAGAAGCAAAATCAATTTTAAAGCAATACCATTTTGAATAATAGGTGATATTATGGCTGATTTAACGCCATTATGGATTTCGTTACGCATTGCATGCATCAGTACGATCGTTGTTGTGTTTTTAAGTATAACATTGGCAAAATTGTTATATAATAAGCAAAATATTTGGACCCGTTTAATTGAAAGTTTCATATTTTTACCCATTATTTTACCGCCAACTGTACTCGGTTTCTTATTATTAATTGTTTTTTCAGTAGAGGGCCCCATTGGGCATTTACTTACAGACAATTTAGGGATACAAATTGTGTTTTCTCTTGTAGGCGCTACGATCGCTTCGATAATTGTGAGCTTTCCTCTAATGTATCAACATGCAGTCCAAGGTTTTCGCACTATCGATACCCAAATGTTGAATGCAGCGCGTACAATGGGCGCTTCTGAATCAAAAATATTTTTGAAGTTAATATTACCACTTTCAAAACGCGCACTCATTTCAGGAGCAATGTTAGCCTTTGCACGTGCGATAGGTGAATTTGGTGCAACGTTAATGGTGGCTGGTTATATTCCAGGTCGGACAAATACATTACCTTTAGAAATATACTTTTTGGTACAACAAGGTCGCGAAAGTCAAGCATGGTTATGGGTTGTCGTATTGGTCGCATTTTCAATTACGATTATCGGTACTATGAATTTGTTAAATAAAGATGCATATAAAGAGAGGGATTAGATGTTACGTATTCAACTCAAACATCATATTAATGACCATATGATTCAACTCAATATTGATACGTCTTATCCGCAAATCTACGCTCTTGAAGGGGTATCAGGAGTAGGAAAAACAACATTATTGAATATGATTGCAGGTTTACGTACGCCAGAAGAGGGATGTATTATACTCGGTCAACATACGATTCTTGATACGCAGAACAATGTAAACCTTGCGCCACAACAAAGAAATATCGGGTATTTATTTCAAGATTATCAATTGTTCCCACATATGACGGCGCTTGAAAATATTAATTTTATGCATCCTGATGCCTCTCACGTTCAGACGCTTTGCCAATCACTGAAAATTGATCATTTATTGGATGCATATCCGCATCAATGTTCTGGGGGCGAAAAGCAGCGTATTGCTTTAGCGAGAGCGCTCAGTCAAAAGCCAGACCTTTTGCTCTTAGATGAACCTTTATCAAGTTTGGATGATGAGACTAAAGAAGAAAGTATTGCGCTCATCAAGCAAATATATCATTTGTGGGGCATTCCGATTATCTTTGTAACCCATTCCAAATACGAAGCGGCCCAATTGGCGAATCATGTCATTAAAATCTCTGTGTCAAAATAAAACATCTATATATGACTTCAATTGCCTTCAAAATTCAGAGTATCGAATTTTGAGGGCTTTTATTTTATGTTGGAGCCACTTGTTCTATTTAGCATCATATAGGGATTTTACTCCTTAAAAAGCGTGCTTTTACGGGATGAATTTGTTTTGTTTATCATATACACTAGTATTAAATAGAGAAAACTTGATTATAAAGTCATTTCTTTGAGACCGATTCAACTTAACTTTATAATAGATAACATAGATGATATTAGAAAGGTACATAATATGATGCAAAATCGTTATTCAAGACAAATGTTATTCCAAGAAATTGGAACAGAGGGACAACATAAAATAAATTCGAAGACTGTTTTAATCGTCGGAATGGGTGCGTTAGGTACGCATCTTGCTGAAGGGTTAGTTCGGGCAGGTGTAAAACAACTACGCATCATTGATCGCGATTACATTGAAGCATCTAATTTACAACGTCAAACGTTGTTTACTGAGGAAGACGCGCATCATGCGATACCTAAAGTGGTCGCTGCTGAACGCGTATTAAAAGCGATTCGTTCAGATGTTTTAATTGAAGCAGTCATTGATCATGCAGATGTATACACGTTAAATGCGCTTATTGATGGTGTCGATCTCATTATGGATGCGACAGATAACTTCGAGACTAGAATGGTAATTAATGATGTAGCATTCAAGCATCAAATTCCTTGGATTTATGGCGGCGTCGTTCGTAGTACATATGTAGAGGCCCCATTTATTCCGGGAAAAACACCATGTTTCCAATGCTTAGTGCCTCAAATACCGTCAATGAATTTAACATGTGATACGGTGGGTGTGATTCAACCAGCTGTAACCATGACGACAAGTTTTCAACTTAAAGATGCTTTGAAAATTTTAACTGAAACACCCTTTAAACCTAAGTTGACATATGGTGACATTTGGGAAGGGACACATCACACGTTTGGTTTTAGTAAATTACAACGTGACGACTGTCCCACATGTGGGCAACATCCAACGTACCCATATTTGGAGCAACAACAATCTCATATTGCGTCCCTGTGTGGTCGTGATACAGTTCAGTACCAACACCCTGAATTAGATATCAAGACATTAATTGAATTTCTGGAACAGCGTCATATCGCATATAAAAGTAATGGCTATATGGTGCAATTTGAATTTCAACATCATCGCATGATTGCGTTTCAAAGTGGTCGTCTGTTAATTCACGGCATAAAAGAAACGGATAAGGCGTATACAATCATCAATCAACTATTCGGATAAGGAGACAAACAATGCATACAAATGTGAACATAGGTAGAGATATTTCATGTGCGGTGTTAACCGTTTCAGATACAAGAACGCAAGAGACGGACAAAGGTGGCAAATTAGTAATACAATTGCTCAATGAACTGAACACGCACATTTCGGAAGATTGCTACAAAATTGTAAAAGATGACCAATCTGCAATTCAATCACAAGTAACAACATGGTTAAATGACGGTGTTGAAGTGATTATTACAACTGGTGGCACAGGAATTGCACAACGAGATTGCACCATTGAAGCTGTTAAACCGTTATTACAAAAAGAAATCGAAGGCTTTGGAGAGTTATTTAGATATTTAAGTTATGCAGAAGATGTAGGAAGTAGGGCTTTGTTATCACGTGCTATAGGTGGTTCTGTAGGGTCACAATTGGTGTTTTGCTTACCTGGTTCTACAGGTGCGGTGACATTAGGCATGCGAAAATTAATTATGCCAGAACTCAATCATCTTGTTCACGAATTGAATAAGTAGTACCTATAAGACAATAAGTGGGACGAAAATCGGATGATAGCAGGTAGATTTGACGTCCCAACGCATTTTCTTTATGTCATTATACAGTGTGCTATTGTGAGGATGAACGATTAAAATCGGATTTGCCACCTGTTTTTTCAATAAGGTATGTCTCTCCGATAATCATCCCTTTATCAACGGCTTTACACATATCATAAATGGTTAAAGCTGTAATAGAGGCTGCTGTTAATGCTTCCATTTCTACACCCGTTTTACCAGTAGTAGAAACTGTGCTAGTAATATGAAGTGTAAAGTGTGTGTCCTCCTGACGCCATTCATATTGGATATCTATACCTGTAAGTGGAAGGGGATGACACATAGGAATGATTGTAGCAGTGTTCTTTGCAGCCATAATACCTGCGATTTGAGCTGTATTTAACACATTCCCTTTTTTAGCTGTATTGTTAATGATTTGATTATAAATTGTATCATTGACTTGAATGCTTGAATGCGCAATGGCAGTACGTTTCGTTATATCTTTGTGGGAAACATCCACCATTTTTGCATTGCCTTGTGTATTAATATGCGTAAATTCCGTCATGTTATACCTCCTTATTAAATCAAGGATAGTATAGCATGAAATACAATAAATGTTAGGAGTGTACATTATGACACTTGAAAAAAGACAACCAATTCCTGTTATCGAAGCGATACAGCGTTGTGTAAAAGAACAGATACGTCTACCTAAAACAAGAGTTGATTTATATGAAGCAGATGGATATATCCTCGCTGAAGATATTGTAGCCACATACGACATTCCGAGGTTTAATAAATCACCCTATGATGGCTTTGCGATAAGAAGTCAAGATACTGTTGGTGCAAGTGGCACAAATCGTATTGCTTTTAAAGTGATTGATCATATCGGTGCAGGATCAATCTCTGAAGCAACATTAGGTGAAGGAGAAGCTGTGCGCATTATGACTGGTGCTGAAATGCCACAAGGTGCAGATGCGGTTGTGATGCTAGAACAAACGGTACAAACTGATGAAGGCTTTACGTTACGGAAACCTTTTACACCCCATGAGAATGTTGCTTTAAAAGGTGAAGAAACGACGACAGGTGATATTGTACTGAAACAAGGACAACGTATTAATGCAGGGGGCATAGCTGTTTTAGCAACTTTTGGATACCGACATGTACCCGTATTTACGAAACCCTCGGTTGCCATCATTGCGACAGGCAGTGAATTGTTAGATGTGGAAGATGAACTTGAACCTGGTAAAATACGTAATTCTAATGGTCCTATGATACATGCATTATTAAGAGCAGAAAATATCTCGTCATATGTCTATAAAATTCAACAAGATGATTTTGAAAGTAGCTTAGATGCGGTGCGTCAAGCGGTGCAAAAACATGACATTGTGATTACTACTGGTGGTGTATCCGTCGGTGATTTTGACTATCTTCCAGATATTTATCGTGCGCTAAATGCGACCGTACTCTTTAATAAAGTTGCAATGCGTCCTGGTAGTGTGACGACGGTAGCGGTGACGGAAGACACGTATTTATTTGGACTTTCAGGTAATCCCTCGGCATGTTATACAGGTTTTGAGCTGTTTGTGAAACCTTCAATATATCGGATGATGGGTGCGACGCATTACTACCCAGCAATGGTAAATGCTACATTAATGGAAGATTTTAAAAAACCTAATCCATTTACGCGTTTTGTACGTGCAACGGCAACATTAAATGGAAAAGAAGCGACTGTGAAGCCATCAGGATTTAATAAATCAGGTGCTGTTGTAGCTATTGCGCATAGCAATGCGATAATGGTATTGCCAAGCGGTACACGCGGATATACAACAGGACAACGTGTAGAGGCCTTGTTAACAGCAACGGATTATTATCAGCAGGATTTATACGTATGATATTACAAGTTGTAGGCTATAAAAACAGTGGGAAAACCACACTTGTCGCACATGCCGTACGTTTTTTCAAAGCACAAGGTTACCCCGTAGTTACGATTAAACACCATGGTCATGAAGCTGAGGAAATTACATTACCCACTAACAACGTCGATCATATGAAACATTTTATGGCGGGTGCAGATCAAAGTATTGTACAAGGTCATGATTTTATTGAGACAATACAAAAAAATGAGGGAATCGCCTTAGAGACTTTAATAAAAGACTGTGTTACGATAAAAAACAGTATCATTTTAATTGAAGGTTATAAGCACGCGCCTTATGATAAAATCATTTTATATCGTAATGAAGCTGAGTTACATGCATTGACACAATTATCAAACGTTAAATATCGTATTCAACGATCAGAGACTGACATCGATTATAGTCATGTTGATGCAGTGTTACAAACGTGGTTATCAGAAGCAAAGGATGATTAACTTGAAACAATTCGAAGTGACATCAGAATCCCTCCATCCTGAACAGTATCGGGAATGGACGTTAAATGAAAATCAAGGTGCAGTTGTTGTGTTTACAGGTCATGTTCGTGAATGGACTAAAGGCATTCGTACAGAGCACCTTGAATACGAAGCCTACGTACCGATGGCAGAGAAAAAACTAGCGCAAATTGGTGATGAAATTCAAGAACGATGGCCTGGAACGATTACAGCCATTGCACACCGTATTGGCGCATTAAATATAAAAGATATCGCTGTTGTAATTAGCGTATCTTCGCCACACCGAAAAGATGCCTATCGCGCAAATGAGTATGCGATTGAACGCATTAAAGAAGTTGTTCCGATATGGAAGAAAGAAATATGGGAAGATGGTGCTGAGTGGCAAGGGCATCAGCGAGGCTATCATGATGACGCAATCAACCAAGGAGGCCAATCGTGAAAATATTATATTTTGCTGAAATTAAAGAATTGCTAGACCGTTCAGAAGATCATTTTCATTTTGATTATGAAGTAACGGTTGAAGCATTAAAATCTCACTTATATCAAACGTATCCTGTAATTCAAGGGAAGAAATTTCAAGTTGCTGTGAACGAAGAATTCGTTCAAGCAGATGAAGTGATTAAGCCGAATGATGTGGTGGCATTGATACCACCAGTAAGTGGAGGTTAAGCTATTCCAATGAAAGCCATTATTTTAGCTGGAGGCGAATCCACGCGCTTCGGTACACCTAAAGCATTTGCAAAAATAGACAATCAAACATTTATTGAAAAAATATACCACACACTCGTGTCGACCAATATGTTTAATGAAATTATTATTAGTTCAAATGACACGTTAGCACCGCAATTTGACACGTTTACGGTTATTACAGATGTACCGCAACACAAAAGTAAAGGGCCGCTAAGTGGTTTATATTCAGTCATGTCTCAAACAGATGAAGATTTATATTTTGTGGTGTCCGTCGATACACCGATGATTACGGATAAAGCCATTAGCCTATTGTACCAATTTTTAATTTCTAATTTGATTGAATCTCAATTAGTGGTTGCAGGATTCAAAGCCGATGGCCATCCAATACCAACGATCGCGTTTTATCATAAGGCCATATTGCCTGAAATAGAAGCGGCGTTACATGGGGAAGATTTTAGTATGCGTCGTGTATATCAAGCTGTTTCTACAGATTGGTTAGATGTGACGAAAGTTCAGGCACCATCGTATTGGTATCGGAATATTAATTATCAAGAAGACCTTTTAGCATTAAAAACAGAAATCAATCGATAAACGAGAGGGGAGGCGCAATAATGACCGATCAAATTTTAGATAAATTAGGACGTCCTATCCGTGATTTGCGCATTTCCGTAACAGATCGATGTAATTTCAGATGTGATTATTGTATGCCTAAAGAAATTTTTGGGGATGACTATGTATTTTTACCTAAAGATCAACTTTTAACATTTGAAGAAATTGCGCGAATTACGCAAATTTATGCCGACCTAGGTGTTAAAAAAGTACGCATTACGGGTGGGGAACCTTTATTACGTCGTGATTTAGATCATTTGATTCGATTATTGACGCGCATTGATGGTATTGAAGACATTGGATTGACGACAAATGGCTTATTATTAAAAAAACATGGTCAAAAATTGTATGATGCTGGTCTAAGAAGGATCAATGTGAGTTTAGATGCAATTGATGATGCTATTTTTCAATCAATCAATAATCGTAATATTAAAGCACGTACCGTTTTAGAACAAATTGATTATGCTGTTTCTATAGGATTTCAAGTCAAGGTGAATGTGGTCGTTCAAAAAGGGGTTAATGACGACCAAATCATCCCAATGTTAGACTATTTTAAAGATAAACGCGTTACAATACGTTTCATCGAATTTATGGATGTAGGTAATGATAATGGATGGGACTTTTCTAAAGTAATTACAAAAGACGAGATGTTAAAAATGATAGAAACGCATTTTGATATTGAACCAGTTCAACCTAAATATTATGGTGAGGTGGCGAAATATTATAGACATAAAGGTGCGACATCTCAATTTGGTTTGATTACAAGTGTATCAGATTCATTTTGTTCGACTTGTACGAGAGCGAGACTGTCATCAGATGGAAAATTTTACGGTTGCCTCTTTAGTTCGGTTGAAGGTTATGATATTCGAAAACTGTTACGTAGTGGTCTTGATGACGATGAAATTGAAGCTAAAGTGAAACAGCTTTGGCACTTGCGCGACGACCGTTACTCAGATGAACGAACAGCGCAAACAGTAGAAAATCGACGGAAGAAAAAAATCAATATGAATTATATTGGTGGTTAATCACTATAATACAAAAGAGCAATGAGTACACTTTATTTCCAATGTGTTCATTGCTCTTTTTTAATGATAATTTGTGAGGCATAAGTGCATTGATATGAATAAAGGTAAGCTCCTAAATAATGCGGCAATCATGCCTTGATAGAACGATACCTTGGATAGACTTAATCATCTTAGCGTTTATTTTTGGAAAAATCAATTTGTGCTAACAATGGATCGTGATCACTGGCACGACCTGACATATCAGTAAAATCACTGTTGACATGTATCATGTCTAATTTAGAACGTGATTTTAAATGCTTAGATACAAAAACATGGTCTAGCGTCTGCGCATTTCCTTGGTAATTATAAGAATAACGTGATGTTGAGGGTACGCTGTTCACGAGATTCACCATTTGATATTGTTCGAATGTTTTAAGCGCTTGCGACCATTGGAAATCGTTATAGTCTCCTACAGAGATGATGTTGGCTTTCGGATTTTGAGATTGGACGTGTTGTACAAATTCTCCTACAGCTTTAGCCATTTGCACACGTTGTATTTCGCTACGACGCTCAGCAGGTTGTTTTTTACCAAATAATGGATCATCTCCATTTTTAGAATTCCAATGATTTACAATTGCAATAATTTGTTTACCTTTAAATGTAAATTCAGCTGCAAGTGGTTTTCTAGAATTATTAAATGCCGGATTCGATGGTGCTATGCGACCAGGATTATGTGATAAATGTCCGTCTCTATAGCTCACGCTCGTTTTGGCATCTCCAGGCTTAATATTCTTGTTGAAAGAGACGCGATCGGGACGATAAAGAAAACCGACACGTATGTTTGCATTAGGTTGACCTCCGTCTTGGTTCATTTCTGGATCTATACTTTTAAAAGCATACGTTGGACCACCATCTGCTTTAATGGCATCAATTAAGCGTTGGTAGGATTCATTTGCTTCAGGACCTCCAACACCAGGACCGTCATTATCTTGTACTTCGGTTACCCCAACAATATCGGGATTTTTCATATGACTGACAATACCATGCGCTAACTTTTGTGCTTTATCATCCGTCGTTGAGTTGGGATTGTTAGAAAAGTTTTCAAGATTATAAGATGCCATCGTCAATTTATCTTTTGAAGGCGTTAATGATGTGCCTTGTGGCTGTGCGGGACCTTTGACATGCGCTTTTTTCATAGTATCATAATCAATATTAATCTTGTAATTTTGATAGCCATAGTTGACATATCCAATCAATGGTCCTTTGAATTGATCACCTGTTGACACATCAAAGTTACGTGTTTGTTGTAAAGGGCCATGTACTTTAAAAGGAATGCGTTGCCCATTGGCACTACGTTCTTTTAATAAGATGCCATCATGGATGGTTTCTTTACGTACATTATCATTTACAGTAAAAATATCTCCATGCTCTTGCGGTCCGACGCTGCGAACATTATCTACTTGAACGCGCATACCTTCTAGTGATTCCCAATAGTCTAATGCATATTTTTTCGGATTAAAGCGTCCATCTGTAGAAGCTATTTTAGATGGTACTCGTTTAATTTTTATAGGTTTTGGTAAAGGTTGGTTGTTACGAATCACTTTGATTTTACCTTGTTTACTATATCTTGCATCGATTTCAGTTAAAGGTTGGTCCGTTTTTTGTTTTTCTTTATAACCTTCAATGGGATATTCAGATACAAGGCCCGAGACTTCAACAGCATCTCCAACTTTGACACGAGGTTTTTCTTTACCCGCAAAAACTATAATACCTTCAGACGTGTTTGGGTTATTGTCCGCTAAATGGTCAGGCGTTTGTAAATGAAAGTAATGCTGTCCGTTAAGCGTATATTGAAATGTGACAATTCCTTCAACGCCATCTACATGCTGATTTGCATATTTTGATACATATGTATCGCCTTGGATATCGTGAATTTGAAGTTTCGTTGATGTGTGCGCATCAATAGGTGTTAAAGCGATTGTAGAACTTATTAAACCAATAGAAAGACAGGAAACAAATAATTTCTTCACCAAATAACACTCCTAACAATTTATTAATTTATTTAAGTATATCAGTATCAATATTTATTTAGATTAAAAACATGTAAAAAAAGGGTAAAATCATTTTAAAATTAGGGTTTTAAGCACAGGGTTCTTGAGCGTCGCTTATCATAAATACAATGGTTTATTCACATAATAAGACGACATAACGGGTATTGATGTAGAAATCAAATACTCGTTGCGCATAATAGCGTGTGCGATAGATATAATGTATCGCGCCATAGATTGTCGTTAGCACGCTATATTGAGTACTGTACGCAAGCCACATTAGGCTTTCAAGCATGCATATTAAAATGATGTATGTTGTGTTTTGATATGAGAAATCATTGAATCGTATAGTTGATCGAGTATCTCAACTGTCCGACAATATTCTTCTTCTGAAATATTTAACGCTTCAAGGTGTTGTTGTTGTAGCGTCGCGATTTTAGAGGTCATGTGTTCATAAACGTCCTGTCCTTTAGGTGAGAGTTGAAGTAATTTTTCTCTACGATCTTCCCCAGTTCGTGCAACAATCCATTCACGTGCTTCAAGTGCTTTTAAAATTTTACGTGTGGTTGGTTTTTCAATGGACCGACGTTTTGAGATTTGTACAAGTGTTGTATCAACGTTGACTGCGATATCTTTAAGAATCAACCATTGCGCAGGATGTAAGTCATAGTCGGTCATTATAGGTTGAACCATTTTTATATAAGGACGGTAAAGTTTAGTGAAACTGTCAAAAAGTAATGAAGGTTTCATAGATAACTTCCTTTCAGTATTAACGTTAATCGTATTATATCATGCATATTGGAAAGCGCTTTTGATACTAATTAAGATTTAAGGTAATGGTAAATGAGGGTATACGTAAGAGCTATTATGGTAAAACTTTGATAAAATAGAAAGTAAGACGTAATTGAGGAGGAGCACATATGGTCGATATCGAACTGGATCATATTATTCATTATGTAAAAGGGCTCAATCATTTTGAATTTCCGGGAGAATTTCTAAAAATTCACAAAGGCGGGCAACATGAAAAGTTAGGGACATTTAACCGTTTAGTCCAAATCGACCTATCGTACATAGAACTGATAGATGTTTTTGATAAAGGTAAAATAAAGCATCAATCTAAAACACAAGAGGGAAAATTGTCTTTTGCAACTGCTGTTATGAAGAATGGTTACAAACAAGGGTTTAAAAAAATTTGTTTTCGTACAAAAGATATTCACCTATTAAAAACACAGTTTCAAGAACGTGGGTTGCAAACGGTTGGTCCTGTAAAAATGACGCGATATAATAAAAAAGGCCATCTTATAGAATGGCAATTACTCTATGTTAACGACCATGCGTATGATATGATGATGCCCTTTTTCATTCAATGGAACCAAGATGATGAAAGTCGCTACGAAGACTTAAAAGATGTATTTCAATCTCATTTGAACATTGATATGGTAGAGTTTAAAACGCACCAACGTCAAACAATGGTTTATAATTGGAAACGGTGGTTTGATATGGAAACCATTGAAGAAACTGATAAACATACGGTTTTATACAGTCCAGCTAAAAAAGTAAAATTTAAAATTACTGAAGGCCGGCAAGATGTGATAGATACGGTATATATCACAGATACAACGATAGAGGCACCTGTTTTAATACGCACGCATGGCGCAAATTATCAATTTATTCCAAATTAAGCGTAGATGACAAGATAAATCGTTCGAATTAACCAACCTATATGAATCAATGCTAAAATGAGTGCGATGCATGCTATATATAATTGCCACTTCGATTCATGCAATAAAATAAAGAAAATAGCTAATACAGTCGTTAAAGCTACTAGCATAATACGCAAACTCAAGAAATCTATTTTAATCATATAAATCATTGAAATCATGAATACAATAAGTTGAATGAGTGTTAAAATAATTAAAACAATATTTCTCATGTGAAGGCCTCCATTTTCAATTTAAGTATAGCATATCCTTTTATGAATATAAGAAATGGATATACCGCTTAGGTTAAAATAAATATGGGCAAAGCAGATTTAAAGGAGTCAGTAGATATGAAATTAATCAATATCACGGATCAAGAACATGATGCATTTGTGAAAAATCATCCAAATGGTGATTTGCTTCAACTCACAAAGTGGGGTGAAACAAAAAAATTAACAGGATGGTATGCAAAACGCATCGCAGTAGGTGAAAATGGAGATATCAAAGGCGTCGCTCAACTTCTTTTCAAAAAAATACCACGTACACCTTTCACACTATGTTACGCTTCTCGCGGTTTTGTCGTGGATTATTCAGAAACATTAGCTGTGAAAACATTGTTAGCTGAAGCCATCAAACTCGCTAAAGCTGAAAAGGCATATACAATTAAAATTGATCCAGATGTAGAGGTAGACGAGGGACATTCAGTTGTAAACAGTCTTAAGTCTTTAGGGTTTAAGCATAAAGGTTTTAAAGATGGTCTTTCTAAAGATTATATACAGCCACGTATGACTATGATTACACCATTAGATCAAACGGACGATGCTTTAATTAAAAGCTTTGACAACCGTAATCGTTCTAAAGTGCGCTTAGCTTTAAAACGTGGAACAAAAGTAGAACGTAAGGGCCGTGAAGATTTAAAGATTTTTGCGGATTTGATGAAAGAAACGGGTGCACGTGATGGCTTTTTAACGCGAGATGTCTCTTACTTTGAAACAATTTACGATGCGTTACATGAAGATGGTGATGCAGAATTGTTTTTAGTAAAACTTGAACCGAAACCTGTTTTAGAAGAACTACGTGCAGAACGTCAAGAACAAGATAAAGAAGAAGCAAGATTGAAAGCCAAAAAACAAGATAAAAAAACATTGAATAAAATCAATGATTTGAAAAATAAACAACAAAAAACGGATAGTTTAATTCAGGATTTAGAAAATCTGGAGCGAACACATCCTGAAGGGCGATATTTATCTGGTGCCCTTTTAATGTTCTGTGGTCATAAATCTTATTACTTATATGGCGCGTCATCTAATGATCATCGTGATTTCTTACCAAATCATCATATGCAATTTAAGATGATGCAATATGCGCGTGAAAAAGGTGCTAAAACATATGATTTTGGCGGAACAGATAATAATCCAGATAAAGATTCAAGTCATTATGGCTTATGGACGTTTAAAAAAGCTTGGGGTACTTATTTAAGCGAAAAAATAGGTGAATTCGATTTTGTGTTAAACCCGATTGTATATAAAGCAGTAGAACAGTTTAAACCGCAATTAACACAATTAAAAATCAAAATCATACGTAAGTTGAAAAATTCATAAGTAGATAGATAAAGCGATGAAGTGACCTCAAATGAAACATACTTCATCGTTTTTTATATATAGTGTTGTGATTCAGTGCACATAAATCATCACGTTTTGAGTATATAGATAGGTAAATAAAGCATTTAGAGGAATAAAGGGGCGATGTAAGTGATTAAAAAGTTGATAGATTTTTCACTATCAAATCAATTTGCAATTATGTTAATGGTATTGCTCGTTATTTTGGGCGGGGTGTATTCTAGTTTCAAAATGAAATTAGAATTGTTGCCAGATACTGAACCACCTATGATGACAATTACAACCACAATGCCAGGTGCTACACCTGAGACGGTGATGAAAGAAGTCAGTAATCCTATAGATGAAGAAATTAGGGGAATGGCGGATGTAACAAGTGTAAAAACAGAATCTTTATCTAACGCATCGTTGATCACTGTCAAATTTGATGATCAAACTGATTTAGATAAAGCTGAGCAAGAATTACAAAAAACGCTTCAAAAAATGTCTTTCCCTGATGGTGTGAAAGACCCTGAGATTAAGCGGAATTCAATGTATGCATTTCCTGTTGTCGCGTATTCATTTATAAATCAACATAATGATGTAAAAGCAACGACAAAGGCTGTAGAGGATGAGTTGATTCCTAAATTACAAGAAATTAAAGGTGTGCAACGAGCGACGGTAAATGGTCAGACATCACGTCAAGCTACAATAACGTTTAATGATCAAAAACTCCAAGAAGTCGGATTAAACCAGCAACAAGTTTCCGACTATATTAAAAATGCTTCGAAAGAAACGCCTTTAGGATTATTTCAATTTGGCAATACTGAAAAATCAGTAGTCATAGATGGTCAATTTACATCAATGGATGCGCTTGAAAATCTAGAAATACCATTGGCAATTGCATCGCAACCGCCTTCATCTATGGGGCAATCTGATAATAAAAATCAAGGGCAAAGCGAGAATGGGACAAATTCCCCTCCTATGGTTGCATCCCAAGGCGGGAACAATTCATCACCACAGGAAACGGTACCATTAAAATCACTTGCAACTATAAAACTTCAAGATGAACGCAAATCTATATCAAAAACAAATGGAAAAGATGCTGTGGACGTCCAAATTGTTAAAGCTCAAGATGCCAATACAGTAGCTGTAGCGAATGAAGTGGATCAAACGATTAAAGACTTTGTTAAAACACAGGACAACCTTAAAACAGTCAAGGTCATGGATACTGCAAAGCCAATTAAAGATGCGCTATCGACGATGATTGAAAAAGCATTGTTAGGTGCCATCGTTGCAATTATAGTGATATTGCTATTTTTAAGAAATATCAAGATGACTGCCATCTCTGTCGTATCGATTCCATTGTCTATTCTGATTGCAATGGTTGCATTAAAGCTTACGGATGTTTCATTAAATATCTTAACATTAGGTGCTTTAACTGTGGCAGTCGGCCGAGTGATTGATGATGCAATTGTTGTCATTGAGAATATCTATAGACGATTAGCGAAAAAGGATGAAAAGCTCACAGGTGACCCATTAATCATTCAAGCGACGAAAGAAGTATTTATCCCGATTATGTCATCAACGATAGTGACCATCGTGGTCTTTTTACCTCTCGCCTTTGTAACAGGTTCAGTAGGTGAAATGTTTAGACCATTTGCGTATGCGGTAACATTCAGTTTACTCGCGTCATTACTTGTATCTATCACAATCGTACCTGTGCTAGGATCAGTATTTTTTAAAAATGGTTTAAGAAAGCAACCGAAACATCATCTTGGAAAGTTAGGACAGGGATATCGTCGTGTTTTATCATGGAGCCTGAATCATAAGTGGATTGTTATTATTTTAAGTACTCTGCTATTAATCGGTAGTGTGGTGCTCGGTAGTATGAAAATCGGTACGAGCTTTATTTCTACTGGTGAAGATAAATTTATGGCATTAACCTATAAGCCAAAACCAGGTGAAACCAAAGACGATGTATTAAAAAATGCTGAACAAGTTCAAAAGTATTTGAATCATAAAACACATGTGAGAAATGTACAGTACTCAGTGGGTGGCCCTTCTCCGGCTGACCCTACAGGAAGTACGAACAGTACCGCATTAATGGTCGAATATGATAGTGATACACCGAATTTCAAAACAGAACCAGAGCGAGTATTAAAACATATTGCCTCATATCATCATGCAGGAGATTGGCAAAATCTTGATATGAGTACAGGAACAGGCTCCAATCAGCTCGAAGTTCAGGTTACAGGCCCATCTACAGAAGCGATAAAAGGTACTGTAAAAAAGGTTGAGCAACGCATGGCTCAAGTGAAAGGTTTAACAAATGTGAAATCAGATTTAACCGAAACTTATGCGCAATATGAAGTGAAGATAGATCAACAACGTGCAAGCGAAAATGGTATCACAGCAGGACAGCTTGCACTATTACTGAATCAAAATATACCAGATATGACCATTTCAAAAATTAAAGCTGACCGTCAAACATATGATGTGGTTGTTAAGCAAAACAAAGAGACGCAATGGACGCAGAAAAAACTCGAAAATACACCGATACCGTCACCTCAGAATCCAAATCTTAAATTGAGTGACATTGCGCAATTACACCAAACGACGACGCCAAATGCACTTGTGAAAGAAAAAGGGGATTACACGAGTACGATTACTGCGAATTTTTCTGGTAAAGATGTCGGAACGATAACAAAAGAAGTCTCTCAAAAACTTTCAAAAATGGACACACCGCACAATGTTAAAACTCAAGTTGGTGGCACCAATGATGATATCACTGAAGCATTTTCTCAATTGTTACTTGCGATGGGTGCAGCAATCATTATTGTTTATTTAGTATTAGTGCTAACGTTTAAAGGTGGACTTGCGCCGTTTACAATTTTATTTTCATTACCATATACCGTTATTGGTGTGGTGATTGCGTTAATAGCGACAGGAGAAACCCTTTCGGTGCCTAGTATGATTGGTTTACTGATGTTAATCGGGATCGTTGTCACAAATGCAATTGTATTGATTGATCGTGTCATCAATAATGAAAAGTCAGGCATGCCAATGCAAGCAGCATTAATAGAAGCGGGTGGAACGCGTATTAGACCTATATTAATGACTGCAATTGCAACGATTGGCGCATTAGTGCCGTTACTTTTTGGACAAAATAGCTCAGTATTAATTTCTAAAGGGTTAGCTGCCACAGTCATTGGAGGACTATTATCTTCAACATTATTAACGTTAATCGTAGTCCCAGTGATATACGTAATCTTGTTTACTTTAAAAAATAAATTTACGCGTAAAAAGGCAAATTGACGAATTCTTATGATTTTGGTAGGCTATTAGAAATACGTTGACTACTATATTGTAGTATTGCCATATAGTCTATCACTTGTTTCAGCCTAAATTATGCGTTAACCATAAAAGGGAAGCGTGCATCCTTAAGAGGTCATGTTCTTCCCTTTTATGTATCATTACGCCATTTAACATGATATTCAAAGGGGGACATCTTATGAAAGAAACATCAATTTTAAAGCATATTCCAGAAAGTTACTTTGGAAAAACGATGGGGAAAGCGGTGGAACATGGACCTTTGCCTTTGATCAATTTGGCAGTAGGTATTCCGGACGCCAATACGCCTGAACGTATTTTAGATGCACTCACAGATGCCATCCGGGTACCAGAGAATCAAAAATATTTGGCATTTCAAGGTAAAAGTACATTTAAACAAGCTATCGTCCGTTTTTATCAACGTCATTTTAATGTGTCGTTAGATCCTGAAACGGAAGTGTGTTTATTTTATGGTACAAAAAATGGTTTGGTGGCGCTACCTACTTGTGTTATTGAGCCAGGGGACGAGGTATTATTACCAGATCCAGGTTATACAGATTATGAAGCGGGTGTCTTACTTGCTCATGGTCAGCCACATGCGATGAAATTGTATCCAGAACATGGGTATCTTCCGCAATGGGATAAGTTAGACACCTCTCAAGCTAAGTTAGTGTATTTAACTTATCCGAATAACCCTACTGGCTCTGTTGCGACACCCGAATTCTTTCAAGAGACAATAAATCATTTTGAAGGTACAGAGACGATGATTGTCCATGATTTTGCTTATCAGGCTTTTGGTTTTGATGCAGCCAATCCTAGTATTCTTGCAGCAAAAGGTGCGAAAACACGTGCGATTGAAGTGTTTTCATTTTCAAAGGGCTATAACATGTCGGGGTATCGTGTAGGTTTTGCAGTAGGAAATGAAGATATGATACGTCAATTG
This sequence comes from Staphylococcus sp. 11007852, assembly GCF_011394325.1. Lineage (NCBI taxonomy): Bacteria > Bacillati > Bacillota > Bacilli > Caryophanales > Staphylococcaceae > Staphylococcus > Staphylococcus sp. 11007852. The sequence continues at coordinate 47,797 of NZ_JAANBJ010000024.1, forward strand.
AAAAAATATCATACACATACACAAGCGGGTATGTATGGGGCGTTACAAGATGCATGCACCGTTGCGTTAAATGAATGTGACGATGTGTTGCGTCTTCAAGCACAAACGTTTAAAAAGCGAAGAGATATTATAGAGGAAGCACTAACGGTCGCGAAAATTCCTTTTGAGCCAATTAAAGGTGGCATATTCTTGTGGTTGCCATGCCCTCCAGGGTTTACGAGTGATCAATTTGTAGCATATTTATTAAAAAAGTGTTCTATTTTAGTAGCGCCGGGTCATCCGTTTGGCATACAAGGGGAAGGTTATGTGCGTGTGTCCTTTGCAATTGATGAAGTACAGTTAAAAGAAGCACTGCGTCGACTGACATCTATTGCTGAATGCTACCATTCTTGAACATGATAAATGAGTATAAAGTGGAGAAGATATAGAAAAAACCTTAAAAGTTGATACCTCAATCACAACTTTTAAGGTGAATATTAAAGGGACGTTAAATATGAAGCGTCATTTATAAAAGTACAATTGCTAAAATGACATAAATAACAACTATGAGTACGGTCATCATATTTAATATGTCTACGCCTTTTTTATCATTTTTTCCGTGTTTGAATGCAGTTGTCTCTACGTTAGCAACTAATAAGAGTAACACGACAAACACCCACCATGTCATCCATGTGTAATAAATTAATGAAGTTGCAATGACAATTATTAAAATGAGTCCCATTAAGAGACGTAAAATTGTTGCTAACTTTACTTGCATTTTAAATATGCTAATGTAACTGATAACTAAATATAATATCGGCAATAAAAGGAAGTATATGAGCATTGGTTTGTCCTTTCTAAATCTATTGATGAGACGATTGATGTGATTGTGGGAAACAGTCCTGTTCCATTTTCAACCGTACTTCAGAAATTTTATGTTCAATAGATTCCATTTGCTTGATTAAAGGGTCAATATGTTGTCCCATAGATTCACGTTTTTCTAAATCACCTTGTAATCGAACATAATCTAATTTGAGTTCTTGTAGTTGGGCTTCTAAATTCATAAAACTAGCCTCCTTTTGTCTTCAACATTATAACATGCATCAATAAGGATAATGAAATGAATATGATAAATGATGTATTGATTCATTTAAATTATATCAATAATTAACGAAAGAGGGGGATGGTGTGACAGAGCGTTTTATAATGATTTTATTACTCATAGCACTAGGATATATTTTGAAACGTATTGGATATGTTAAGGGGTCGGAAGCAAAAGTGATGACGACAATTGTTCTGAACGTTACATTACCCGCAGTCGTTATTGTAAATTTAAATGGTGCCACGTTAACACCTTCACTATCCTTGTTGCCCATTTTGATGATATTGTACGGCATTATAACTAAATTGATAGTCATCATATTGTTTATTAAATATAACAATGAAGTAAGAGGTACTGTGGCGATGCTGATGGCTTCTTTAAATATTGGGATATTTGCATATCCACTTGTAGAACAAATGTGGCCGAAATATGGTTTACTGTATTTTGGTATGGCTGATATCGGTGGTGCCATTCTCATGTTTGGTGTTACATATATCATCGCAGGATATTTCAAAAATGCGGAAAGTACATTAAACATTAAGACAATCGTTTTAAAATGTTTAAGTTCTATCCCATTAATGACTTATATCGTGATGATTTCTCTTTGTTTGTTAACAATTAAAATTCCACCCATTATCATCGATTTCTTTGACTTGCTTGGAAAAGCCAATTTACCATTATCGATGATGTTATTAGGTGTATTATTAGATTTTAAAATTGAACGTCGTTATCTACCATTGACGTTTAAATATGTAGGTATACATTATGGTTTAGGGCTCTTGTTTGGGAGTCTCGTCTATTTCTTTTTACCAGTTTCTGATGACATGATTAAAACAACATTGATATTGATTTGGTTATTACCTGTTGGGGTAGCCACACTATCTTATGCTGTACAGTTTCAGTATCGCACATTGCCGATGATTGCCATGGCGAGTAACATGACTGTAGTGATTAGTATAGGGATTCTATATATGTATCAACATTTCTTTATTGCAGTACCTTAAGTGGTTTATCCTAATATAAAATAAACGCCTTCAACGTATTCTTTTACGCTGAAGGCGTTTTCCATCATCTTTAAATTAAGACGCATGGGGTTATGCCTTAATAAAGACCAAAGTTTACTTTACAAGCTTAAACTTACGATATTCAGATGTCATTTCAAACCCAAATTCATGAAAACGTTCAACTAATCGATGATTTTTACTACGTATTTTGAAATATACGTTATCGATGCCTTCTTGAGACAGTGCGATGTGAATCGCGTGTTGAATGAGATCAAAAGCGATCCCTTTAAGACGATAGTGGGTATGTGATGAAAAATAACGAATTTCTGCATGACCTTGGTCTTTGTTAAGAATTAAATATAGATACCCTTTAAGTAATCCTTCAGCCATATATAACATAAGGCGGTGGTTGTCATCTAAAGTTTCCGTAATTTCTTCAGCACGCATTGCATTGTGAGAAAATGTGTCTTCATGTAGTTTTTTGAAATATTTGAAGTAAGCTGATTTATAATCGATGATATGATGAATGTTTTCAGTTTCTCCCAAGTCTGTCTGTGTAGAAAGATGGTAATCTGTAAATGTATAGGATGCACCAATCGTTTTCATATAGGCTTTAATGTGTTCATTTTCAGCAGCGTAGGAAAAATAATAGGTCGCGTGTGGCGCGTTATGTTGTGTCGCTTCTCTAAATAGTTTTTCAAAGGCGTCTCCAGTAGGGATATAGTCTTTTTTGGTAATAGGTCCAATGACTTTAAAACGATTTTCAAGATATGGTATACACATGAGCGCCATTTGTATGTCGTCATTTTCTTCAAGTATAAAAATACCCGTCGTATTCAATGCCTCGTTGAGATACATATCATATGCTGTATGATAATGAACAGGAATTTTATTTGTATAAGACTGTGAAGTTGATATATTTTCCTTAATAAAGTTTGAAATACGATCAACGGAAGTGACTTGACTGACCTTCATAGTGCCCCTCCTTAATAGTTTCTTTAAGCTAATTATAAGTTGTTTTATGATGAAATGGAAGTATCCACATTAGAGGCATGGTACAATAACAATATTATAAAGTTTAAACAGGAGTAAAATGATGAAATCTTTAGTATTAGCAGAAAAACCTTCAGTCGGTAGAGATATCGCAAAGGCGTTAAATGTTTCTAATGAAAAAAATGGATATATCGAAAATCAACATTATATTATTACATGGGCATTAGGGCATTTAGTCACAAATGCGACACCAGAACAATATGATAAAACTTATCAACAATGGCGTTTAGAAGCCTTACCGATTATTCCAAAACATATGAAAACGGTCGTAATTGGAAAAACACGTAAGCAGTTTAATACCGTTCAGCATTTATTAAAAAGAGATGACGTGAAGGAAATTATTATTGCTACCGATGCAGGTAGAGAAGGTGAATTGGTAGCGCGCTTGATTCTAGATAAAGTTCGTGTTAAAAAACCGTTAAAACGATTATGGATAAGTTCTGTAACGACAAAAGCGATTCAACAAGGCTTTCGCAATTTAAAAGATGCAAAACACTATTATCCTTTATATCAAGCGGCGTTAGCGCGTAGTGAAGCGGATTGGATTGTTGGTATTAATGCGACGCGAGCTTTGACAACACGCTATGATGCTCAGCTATCTCTTGGTCGAGTTCAAACACCGACAATAAAATTAATTCAACAACGTCAAGAAGAAATTAAAAATTTCAAACCTGAAACTTACTATACAATGGAAGTTAAAGTGAATGATGTGCCATTTAAACTTGTTCAAACACAGCGTGAGTATGATCTGCAAAAATTAGAGCAATTTGGCGAGAAACTCAAACATCAAAGCATGGTGATAAAAACAATTAAAGATAAAGAGAAAAAATCATATCCAGGTCGCTTATTTAATTTGACGGATCTTCAACAAGCAGCCTATCAACGTTACAAAATAAGTGCGAAACAGACACTGAATGCCTTACAAAGTCTGTATGAGCGCCATAAAGTATTGACGTATCCACGTACTGATTCGAATTATTTAACGACAGATATGGTTGGGACACTTAAAGAACGTCTTCAAGCGGTTATGGGTACGGAATATAAAACCTATGCGCAAACACTGATGAAAAAGCAGTTTACGTCTAGACTCTCATGTATTAACAATCAAAAAGTATCAGACCACCACGCCATTATACCGACAGAAGTCCGTCCATACATGGATGATTTAGGTGCAAACGAAAAAAGAATATATTTACTTGTGGTACAACGATTTCTTGAAGTTTTATCAGATCCTTATATTTATAGTGAACGTCAAATACTAGGGGAAATGGAACACGCTTCGTTTTTATATAAAAGCATTGAAACGAAACAACTCGGTTTTAAAGCATTACACCATGATGCACCTACGACGCAAGTAAAGATACCGTTTCATCAAGGAGAACATGTGAAAGTGTCAAATGTGAATGTGCAGTCACATCAAACGACACCACCCGCATACTTTAATGAAGGAACGCTCCTTAAAGCAATGGAACGTCCTGACCAATTTTTTAATTTAAATGACAAGCGTTCTGCTGAAACATTAAAAGCAACTGGTGGCATAGGTACCGTTGCGACAAGAGCAGACATCATCGAAAAATTATTTAAGATGAATGCGATTGAGAGCCAAGATGGAAAGTTAAAAGTGACATCAAAAGGTGCCCAAATTTTATCATTAGCACCACAAGAATTAACATCGCCGCTACTTACCGCAGAATGGGAAGATAAATTATTGAAGATAGAAAAGGGCACATATCAACGTCAACAATTTATCGATGAAATGAAACAATTTACAATCCGTGTCATTCAAACGATAAAAGAAAGTGATCAAAAATATAAGCATGATAACTTAACATCAGCGGAATGTCCAACATGCGGTAAATTTATGTTAAAAGTAAAAACAAAAAATGGCTCAATGCTTGTGTGTCAAGACCCATCATGTAAAACAAAGAAAGACGTCAAAACCCAAACGAAAGCACGTTGTCCAAAATGTAAAAAAAGGCTGACTAAATTTGGTACAGGAGGACAAGCAACATACCGTTGTGTATGTGGCCATACAGAGACACAAGCGCAAATGAATCAACGTTTAAAGTCTAAAGGAAAAGATAAAGTATCGCATCGAGATATGAAAAAATATATGAAAGATGATGAATTAGATAACAATCCGTTTAAAGACGCTTTAAAAGGATTGAAATTGTAGCTAAAAATCGAACTTAAAGCATTTTTTTAATTATAAAGTTCGGAATTTGTATTGAAATCGCTAAGGAAACATATTAAAATATGTAAGTATTTTGATTAAAGGAGCTAATTAAAGTGAAGCGATACTTCCGTTTTGATGAACATCAAACTAATTTCAAACGAGAGATTTTAGGTGGATTAACAACATTTTTATCAATGGCTTATATTTTAGCAGTCAATCCTCAAGTGTTAAGCTTGGCTGGAGTTGATGGTGTACCAGCTGACCAAAAAATGGATCAAGGTGCGATTTTTGTTGCTACGGCCCTTGCTGCATTTGTAGGGTGTTTATTCATGGGTATCATCGCTAGGTATCCGATAGCCCTCGCCCCTGGTATGGGATTAAATGCCTTTTTTGCATTTACAGTTGTATTAACAATGGGCATCCCTTGGCAAACAGGTTTGACAGGTGTGTTATTTTCAGGGTTTATATTTGCAATTTTAACCGCAACGGGTCTACGTGAAACCATTATTAATGCCATTCCATTTGAAATGAAAATGGCTGTATCTTCAGGTATAGGTTTATTTATTACTTTTGTAGGCTTACAAAGTTCAGGTATTATTACGAACCAAGATGCAACGTTAGTAACATTAGGTAAATTGACGGAACCACATGTCTTACTCGCTGTATTTGGTATCGTGATTACAATTGTGCTCTATGCTAAAAAAGTTCCTGGTGCAATTTTTATTGGTATGGTGATAACAGCAATAGCGGGGCTTATCACGCAACAAATCGCTCCACCATCTGGTGTCATTGGTAAAGTACCAAGCATCGCACCAACATTTGGTGCAGCATTTGAAGCTTTTCAAGACCCAGCACAACTCTTTACAGTACAGTTTTTAATTGTTATTTTAACGTTCTTATTTATTGATTTCTTTGATACAGCAGGGACTATCGTTGCTGTAGCTTCTCAAGCTGGATTTATGAAAAACAATCGTTTACCACGCGCAGGGCGTGCACTGTTTTCAGATTCGTTAGCAACAATGGTGGGTGCGGTATTTGGTACGACAACAACAACATCGTACATTGAATCAACGTCAGGTGTAGCGGTAGGTGCACGTACGGGATTTGCAAGTATCGTTACGGGAATATGTTTCTTATTAGCACTATTCTTTAGTCCATTAATGGCAGTTGTGACACCGGCTGTTACAACACCAGCACTTGTCGTTGTCGGTGTGCTTATGGCATCAAACCTTGCCTCTATCAGTTGGAAAAACTTTGAAGTAGCAGTACCAGCATTTGTAACCATCATTATGATGCCTTTATCATATTCTATTGCTACAGGTATCGCATGTGGCTTTATCTTTTATCCAATAACGATGGTCTTGACAAAGCGCCATAGAGAAGTACATCCAATTATGTATGCTTTACTTGTTATATTTATTTTATATTTCGTATTTGTACATGGTTAAAATATTGAAACTGTCATTGAACAATAATATTCAGTGACAGTTTTTTTATACACGTAGGGGAGGCTGTTTTTTAAAATTATTAAGAAACATACATTAAGATAGATGATTGAACTGATTAACCACATTTTAATCAAAATGTATCTTCAACCAATTGTACATACATAAAGTATTTGAAACGCATTTCAATGATATAAAAAGATTAAAGAAATTCATAAAAAAGTGTTGATGTAGCCTCTTATTTAGAGTAAAATAATGGGGTATGTGAATTAGACAAAAGATTTTACATAAAATGGTTGAAGTACTCAAACATTTCGTGTAAAATGTCTAATGTTGGACTTTTTAATGCGATGAAGCGAAAGGTTACTGACACACCCGGCCGCTTTGCCATGGCGTTGTGTGAGATAGTTTTCGTGGAGAAGTCTTATCACTAATGAAGACGAATAAGGAGGGTAAATTATGGCAAAACAAAAAATCAGAATCAGATTAAAAGCTTATGATCACCGTGTAATTGATCAATCAGCTGAAAAAATTGTTGAAACTGCGAAACGTTCTGGTGCAGACGTATCAGGACCAATCCCATTACCAACAGAAAAATCAGTGTACACAATCATCCGTGCGGTGCATAAGTACAAAGATTCTCGTGAACAATTCGAACAACGTACACACAAACGTTTAATCGACATTGTGAACCCTACACCAAAAACAGTTGATGCTTTAATGGGCTTAAACTTACCATCAGGTGTAGACATCGAAATTAAATTATAATAGAAAATTTTAGGAGGTGGACTTTCGATGACCAAAGGAATCTTAGGAAGAAAAATTGGAATGACTCAAGTATTCGGTGAAAATGGAGACTTAATTCCTGTAACAGTTGTAGAAGCAAAAGGAAACGTAGTATTACAAAAGAAAACTGAAGAAATCGATGGTTACAACGCAGTACAAATCGGTTTCGATGACAAACTTGCTTATAAAAAAGATAGCAAATCAAACAAATACGCAAACAAACCAGCTGAAGGTCATGCTAAAAAAGCTGGCGTTGCACCTAAGCGCTTCATTCGTGAATTCAGAAACATTAATGTTGATGAATACGAAGTAGGTCAAGAAGTCTCAGTTGATACATTTGTAGCAGGCGACATCATTGACGTAACAGGAACTTCAAAAGGTAAAGGTTTCCAAGGTGCGATCAAGCGTCACAACCAATCACGTGGACCTATGTCACACGGTTCTCATTTCCACAGAGCACCAGGTTCAATCGGTATGGCGTCAGATGCGTCACGCGTATTTAAAGGACAAAAATTACCAGGCCGTATGGGCGGTAATACTGTCACTGTTCAAAACTTAGAAGTTGTTGCAGTTGATACGGAAAACAACGTAATTTTAGTTAAAGGTAACGTACCTGGCCCTAAAAAAGGTTTTGTTCAAATCCAAACAGCTGTTAAAGCTAACCAATAATAAGTAGCGAAAGGAGGAAATGCATAATGGCAAATTATGATGTATTAAAAGTTGACGGATCTAAAGCTGGTTCAGTTGAACTTAGCGATGCAGTATTCGCAATCGAACCTAACAACGAAGTATTATTCGAAGCGATTAACTTACAACGCGCTTCATTACGCCAAGGAACACACGCTGTTAAAAATCGTTCAGCAGTTCGTGGCGGTGGACGTAAACCATGGAGACAAAAAGGTACTGGACGTGCGCGTCAAGGTACAATCCGTGCACCACAATGGCGTGGTGGTGGCGTAGTATTCGGTCCAACACCAAGAAGCTACGGCTACAAAATGCCTAAGAAAATGCGTCGTTTAGCATTACGCTCTGCATTATCTTACAAAGTTCAAGAAAATGGACTTAAAATTGTTGATAACTTCAACTTAGACGCTCCAAAGACAAAAGATTTCAAAACAACATTAACAAACTTAGAATTACCTAAGAAAGTTTTAGTTGTAACTCTTGGAGAAGATGTAAACGTTGAATTATCTGCACGTAACATCCCTGGTGTTCAAATCACTACACCTGAAGGATTAAACGTATTAGATTTAACACATGCTGACAGTGTTTTAATCACTGAAGAAGCAGCTAAAAAAGTTGAGGAGGTGCTCGGATAATGGAAGCTAGAGACATTCTAAAGCGCCCCGTAATCACTGAAAAATCATCTGAAGCAATGGCTGAGGACAAATACACTTTCGATGTAGATGTTCGTGCCAACAAAACGCAAGTTAAAATTGCTGTTGAAGAAATCTTCGATGTAAAAGTAGCGAATGTTAACATCATTAACTACAAACCTAAAAAGAAACGTATGGGCCGTTACCAAGGCTATACAAACAAACGCCGTAAAGCTATCGTAACTTTAAAAGAAGGTCAAATCGACTTATTCAACTAAAAAATATACCAATAAGGAGGTAAGCGACAATGGCATTAAAACATTATAAGCCAATTACAAATGGTCGTCGTAATATGACTACTTTAGATTTCGCTGAAATCACTGAAACGAAACCAGAAAAGTCATTATTACAACCGCTACCGAAAAAAGCGGGTCGTAACAACCAAGGTAAATTGACTGTACGTCATCATGGTGGCGGACACAAACGTCAATACCGTGTGATTGATTTTAAACGTAATAAAGATGGAATCCCAGGTAAAGTTGATTCTATTCAATATGATCCAAACAGATCAGCAAACATTGCATTAATCGTATACGCAGATGGTGAAAAACGTTACATCATCGCACCTAAAGGTTTACAAGTAGGTCAAATGATTGAAAGTGGTTCTGAAGCTGACATTAAAGTGGGTAACGCACTTCAATTAAAAGACATTCCTGTAGGTACAGTTATTCATAATATCGAATTAAAACCAGGTCGTGGCGGTCAAATCGCACGTTCAGCTGGTGCAAGCGCTCAAGTATTAGGTAAAGAAGGTAAATATGTACTTGTAAGACTTCGTTCTGGTGAAGTACGTATGATTCTTTCAACTTGTCGCGCAACAATCGGTCAAGTTGGTAACTTACAACACGAACTTGTTAACGTAGGTAAAGCTGGTAAATCTAGATGGTTAGGTAAAAGACCTACAGTTCGTGGTTCTGTAATGAACCCTAACGATCACCCACACGGTGGTGGTGAAGGCCGTGCGCCAATCGGACGTCCATCTCCAATGTCACCATGGGGTAAACCAACGCTTGGTAAGAAAACACGTCGTGGTAAGAAACATTCAGACAAACTTATCGTACGTAGACGTAAGAAAAAATAAAAATAGCTTATTTGGGTGTGCGGCTTCTTAGCTGCACGCACACAATAAGAAAGGAGGCGCCACTATGGCTCGTAGTATTAAAAAGGGACCTTTCGTCGATGATCATTTAATGAAAAAAGTTGAAGCTCAAGGCGACAGCGAAAAGAAACAAGTAATCAAAACATGGTCACGTCGTTCAACAATTTTCCCAAACTTCATTGGACACACATTTGCAGTATATGATGGCCGCAAACACGTACCTGTATACGTAACTGAAGATATGGTTGGTCACAAATTAGGTGAATTTGCACCAACACGTACATTCAAAGGACATGCTGCAGACGACAAGAAAACAAGAAGATAATCACTCAATAGTAAGTAGAGGAGGAAATACGAATGGAAGCAAAAGCGGTTGCTAGAACGATCAGAATCGCACCTCGTAAAGTTAGATTAGTATTAGATCTAATTAGAGGAAAAGACGTAAGAGAAGCAGTAGCTATTTTAAAATTAACTAACAAAGCTTCTTCTCCAGTTGTAGAAAAATTATTAATGTCCGCTTTAGCTAATGCTGAGCACAACTACGGTATGAACACTGACGAATTAGTTGTTAAGGAAGCATACGCTAACGAAGGACCAACTTTAAAACGTTTCCGTCCACGTGCTCAAGGACGTGCAAGCGCAATTAATAAAAGAACAAGCCACATTACTATCGTAGTAAGTGACGGTAAAGAAGAAGCACAAGAAGCTTAATAAATACTAAGGAGGGAACACCGTGGGTCAAAAAATTAATCCAATCGGACTTCGTGTTGGTGTCATTCGCGACTGGGAAGCAAAATGGTTTGCTGAAAAAGATTTCGCATCATTATTACACGAAGACTTAAAAATTCGTAAATTTATCGATACTGCATTAAAAGATGCATCAGTATCTCACGTAGAGATCGAACGTGCTGCTAACCGTATCAATATCGCAATCCACACTGGTAAACCAGGTATGGTAATTGGTAAAGGCGGTTCAGAAATCGAGAAACTTCGTAACAAGTTAAACCAATTAACTGACAAAAAAGTACACATCAACGTGGTTGAAATCAAGAAAGTTGATTTAGATGCACGTTTAGTAGCTGAGAACATTGCACGTCAATTAGAAAACCGTGCATCATTCCGTCGTGTACAAAAACAAGCTATCGGAAGAGCAATGAAACTTGGTGCTAAAGGTATCAAAACACAAGTATCAGGTCGTTTAGGTGGCGCTGACATCGCGCGTGCTGAACAATATTCAGAAGGAACTGTACCACTTCATACATTACGTGCTGACATTGATTACGCACATGCTGAAGCTGACACAACTTACGGTAAGTTAGGTGTTAAAGTATGGATCTATCGTGGTGAAGTTCTTCCTACTAAGAAAAATAGTGAAGGAGGAAAATAATTATGTTACTACCAAAGCGTGTAAAATATCGTCGTCAACATCGTCCTGACACTAAAGGTCGTTCTAAAGGCGGTAACTACGTAACATTTGGCGAATTTGGTTTACAAGCAACAACAACATCTTGGATCACTTCTCGTCAAATCGAATCAGCTCGTATCGCTATGACACGTTACATGAAACGTGGCGGGAAAGTTTGGATTAAAATCTTCCCTCATACACCATATACTAAAAAACCTTTAGAAGTACGTATGGGTGCTGGTAAAGGTGCGGTAGAAGGCTGGATCGCAGTTGTAAAACCAGGTCGTATCTTATTTGAAGTTGCAGGCGTATCTGAAGAAGTTGCGCGTGAAGCATTACGTTTAGCGAGCCACAAACTTCCAGTTAAAACGAAGTTTGTAAAACGTGAAGAATTGGGTGGTGAAACAAATGAAAGCTAAGGAAATTAGAGACTTAACCACTTCTGAAATCGAAGAACAAATCAAATCATCGAAAGAAGAGCTTTTTAACCTACGCTTTCAATTAGCTACAGGTCAATTAGAAGAGACTGCACGTATTAAAACTGTTAGAAAAACAATTGCACGTCTTAAAACTGTTGCGCGTGAAAGAGAATTAGAACAAGGAAAAGCTAACCAATAATAGTTGAAAGAGGAGGTTACTAAAGTGAGCGAAAGAAATGATCGTAAAGTTTACGTTGGTAAAGTCGTTTCAGACAAAATGGACAAAACAGTGACTGTTTTAGTTGAAACATACAAAACGCACAAACTATATGGTAAACGTGTTAAATATTCTAAGAAGTATAAAACACATGACGAAAACAATTCAGCTAAACTAGGAGATATCGTTAAAATTCAAGAAACTCGTCCTTTATCAGCGACAAAACGTTTCCGTTTAGTAGAAATTGTCGAAGAATCAGTAATTATTTAATGACTATTTAAAGATAAGGGAGGTTTAATCATGATCCAACAAGAAACACGCTTAAAAGTAGCAGACAACTCTGGTGCTCGTGAAGTACTTACAATCAAAGTATTAGGTGGATCTGGCCGTAAAACAGCTAACATCGGTGACGTCATCGTAGCAACTGTTAAAAATGCTACACCAGGAGGCGTTGTTAAGAAAGGCGATGTTGTTAAAGCTGTTGTTGTACGTACTAAATCAGGCGTACGTCGTAAAGACGGTTCTTACATCAAATTTGATGAAAATGCATGTGTTATCATTCGTGACGACAAAGGACCACGTGGTACTCGTATCTTCGGTCCAGTAGCGCGTGAATTACGTGAAGGAAACTTTATGAAAATTGTTTCTCTTGCACCAGAAGTACTATAATTTATAAAATCTAAATCACAATTCAAGGAGGTGCCCACATGCATATCAAAAAAGGTGACAACGTAATCGTTATCGCAGGTAAAGACAAAGGTAAAACAGGTAAAGTTGTAGCAACTGAACCTAAAAAAGACCGCGTCGTTGTGGAAGGTGTAAACGTCGTTAAAAAACACCAAAAACCAACTCAAATCAATCCTGAAGGTGGAATCTTAGAAACTGAAGCAGCTATTCATGTTTCTAACGTACAATTATTAGACCCTAAAACAAACAAACCTACACGTGTAGGCTACAAATTTGTTGATGGTAAAAAAGTAAGAATCGCTAAAAAATCAGGCGAAGAAATCAAGTCTAATAAATAATAAAAGTTGAAAGGAGGATCCACTTTGAACCGTTTAAAAGAAAAATTCAACTCTGAAGTTAGTGAGAACTTAGTTAAAAAATTCAACTATAGCTCAGTAATGGAAGTACCAAAAATCGATAAAATCGTAGTCAACATGGGTGTTGGTGATGCAGTTCAAAACTCAAAAGTATTAGATACAGCAGTTGAGGAATTAACAGCAATCACTGGTCAAAAACCTTTAATCACTAAAGCTAAAAAATCAGTTGCGACATTCCGTTTACGTGAAGGTATGCCAATTGGTGCTAAAGTAACATTACGTGGTGAAAGAATGTATGAATTCTTAGACAAATTAATTTCTGTATCATTACCACGTGTACGTGACTTCCGTGGTGTTTCTAAAAACGCATTTGATGGTCGCGGTAACTACACTTTAGGTGTTAAAGAACAGTTAATTTTCCCTGAGATCGATTATGATAAAGTATCAAAAGTTCGAGGAATGGATATCGTTATCGTAACTACTGCTAACACTGACGAGGAAGCTCGTGAATTGTTAACACAATTCGGTATGCCATTTCAAAAATAATCTCTAAAGGAGGCTAATTAAGTGGCTAAAAAATCAATGGTTGCTAAGCAACAAAAGAAACAAAAGTTCCAAGTCCGTGAATATACGCGTTGTGAACAATGTGGACGTCCACATTCTGTATATCGTAAATTTAAACTTTGCCGTATTTGTTTCCGTGAATTAGCTTATAAAGGTCAAATTCCTGGCGTACGTAAAGCTAGCTGGTAAAAATTTAACTCTTGAAAGGAGGCAACAAACTATGACATTGTCAGATCCAATTGCAGATATGTTAACTCGTGTGAGAAACGCAAACATGGTGCGTCACGAAAAATTAGAATTACCTGCATCAAACATTAAAAAAGAAATTGCTGAAATCCTTAAAAATGAAGGTTTCATTAAAAATGTAGAATATATTGAAGATGATAAACAAGGTGTAATCCGTTTATTCTTAAAATATGGTTCAAATAACGAACGTGTTATTACAGGATTAAAACGTATTTCTAAACCAGGTTTACGTGTATACGCTAAAGCGAACGAAGTACCTAAAGTATTAAACGGTTTAGGTATCGCATTAGTATCTACTTCAGAAGGTGTTATCACTGATAAAGAAGCTAGAAAACGTAATGTTGGTGGCGAAGTATTAGCTTACATTTGGTAATCATTAAATAAATAAGGAGGTGCCACAGCATGAGCCGTGTTGGTAAAAAAATTATCGAGATCCCAAGTGACGTTACTGTAACAATCGAAGGTAACAAAGTTACTGTTAAAGGACCTAAAGGTGAATTATCACAAACACTTAACGAAGAAATGACTTACAAACAAGAAGAAAACACACTTGAAGTTGTTAGACCATCAGATTCTAAAGAACATAGAACAATTCATGGTACAACTCGTGCGTTAATTAATAATATGGTACAAGGTGTATCTCAAGGATACGTTAAAGGACTTGAACTTATCGGTGTTGGTTACCGTGCTCAAGTACAAGGTTCTAAACTTGTATTAAACGTAGGTTATTCTCATCCAGTTGAAATCGAAGCTGCTGAAGGTATTACTTTCTCAGTAGAGAAAAATACAACTGTAAAAGTTGAAGGTATCGACAAAGAATTAGTTGGTGCTACAGCATCTAAAATTCGCGATGTACGTCCACCAGAGCCTTATAAAGGTAAAGGTATCCGTTACCAAGGTGAATACGTACGCCGTAAAGAAGGTAAAACTGGTAAATAATAAATAAACTCTATAGAAAGGAGTATTGACATGATCAGCAAAATTGATAAAAACAAAGTACGTTTAAAAAGACATGCACGTGTTCGTACGAAATTGTCAGGTACTAGCGAAAAGCCACGTCTAAACGTATACCGTTCAAACAAACACATTTATGCACAAATCATTGATGACGTTAAAGGTGTAACGTTAGCTCAAGCTTCTACTAAAGATAGCGATATCGACACATCAGTGACTAAAGTTGAAATGGCAACTAAAGTCGGTGAATCAATCGCTAAAAAAGCAAGCGAAAAAGGAATCGAAGCAGTTGTATTCGATCGTGGAGGATACTTATTCCACGGACGTGTTAAAGCGTTAGCAGATGCAGCTCGCGAAAATGGACTTCAATTTTAATTTAAAGGAGGGACAATTTAAATGGCTCGTAGAGAAGAAGAAGTTAAAGAATTTGAAGAACGCGTTGTTACGATTAACCGTGTTGCAAAAGTTGTTAAAGGTGGACGTCGTTTCCGTTTCACAGCACTTGTAGTTGTAGGTGACAAAAATGGTCGCGTTGGTTTCGGTACTGGTAAAGCACAAGAGGTACCTGAAGCAATTAAAAAAGCTGTTGAGGCTGCGAAGAAAAATCTTATCACAGTTCCACGTGTTGAAGGTACAACACCACACACAATCACTGGACGCTATGGTTCAGGTAGTGTATTCATGAAACCAGCTGCTCCTGGTACAGGGGTTATCGCAGGTGGTCCAGTTCGTGCCGTATTAGAACTTGCAGGTATCACAGATATCTTAAGTAAATCATTAGGTTCTAACACACCAATTAACATGGTGCGCGCAACTGTAGACGGTTTACAAAACTTAAAAAATGCTGAAGATGTTGCCCGTTTACGTGGTAAATCAGTAGAAGAATTATATAATTAAGGAGGGAAACATTTAAAATGGCTAAAATTCAAATTACCCTCACTCGAAGCGTTATCGGACGTCCAGAAACTCAACGTAAAACAGTTAAAGCTTTAGGTTTGAAAAAACTTAACTCATCTGTTGTTGTTGAAGATAACGATGCGATTCGTGGACAAATCAATAAAGTAAGTCACTTAGTAACAGTAGAAGAAAAATAATTAAGGAGGTGCCGAAATGAAATTACATGAGTTAAAACCATCAGAAGGTTCACGTAAAGTACGTAACCGTGTAGGTCGTGGTGCGGCTACTGGTAACGGTAAAACAAGTGGTCGTGGTCAAAAAGGTCAAAAAGCACGTTCAGGTGGTGGCGTTAGACCAGGTTTTGAAGGTGGTCAATTACCTTTATTCCGTCGTATTCCAAAACGTGGTTTCACTAACATCAACCGTAAAGAATATGCTATTGTTAACTTAGACCAACTTAACAAATTCGAAGATGGTACTGAGGTTACACCTGAATTATTAATCGAATCAGGCGTAGTTAAAAGTGAAAAATCTGGCATTAAAGTATTAGGTAATGGTTCATTAGAAAAGAAATTGACTGTTAAAGCACACAAATTCTCAGCTTCTGCTAAAGATGCTATTGAAGCGAAGGGCGGAGCTCACGAGGTGATCTAATGTTTCACACTCTTGTGAATTTCTTTAAAACAAAAGAAGTTCGTAACAAGATTTTCTTTACACTTGCAATGTTAGTGATTTTCAAAATTGGTACGTATATTCCAGCACCTGGAGTTAATCCAGCAGCATTTGATAATCAACAAGGTTCTCAAGGCGTCACTGATCTGTTAAATACATTTGGTGGCGGAGCCTTGAAGAACTTTTCCATTTTCGCAATGGGGATTATGCCTTACATTACTGCTTCCATTGTAATGCAATTATTACAGATGGACATTGTACCTAAGTTTACAGAATGGGCAAAACAAGGTGAGGTCGGCCGCAAAAAGTTAAATAACTTAACACGCTATTTTACAATCGTGCTTGCATTCATTCAATCTATCGGTATGTCTTATCAATTTAATTCATACCTCGGTGGATCACTCGTCCAAACTCAAAGCGTATGGTCATATCTATTAATTGCAGTTGTTCTTACAACAGGTACTGCATTCTTAATGTGGTTAGGTGAACAAATTACGCAATATGGTGTTGGTAATGGTATTTCTATTATCATTTTTGCAGGTATTTTATCTACATTGCCGTCCGCATTAATGCAATTCTATCAACAAGAATTCGTTGGACAAGACGATGTAACGTTAGCTTGGTTGAAAGTGATAGGTCTTATTGTTGGTATGATTTTACTAACAGTAGGTGCTGTATTCGTTTTACAAGCGATTCGTAAAATTCCAATTCAATATGCAAAAAAACAATCAAATATGCGTCTTGGTTCACAGGCAACATATTTACCATTAAAAGTAAACTCTGCAGGGGTAATTCCTGTCATCTTTGCAATGGCATTCTTCTTATTACCTAGAACATTAACGTTGTTCTTTCCTAAAGCAGATTGGGCTCAAAAAATAGGTAATTATGCTGACCCATCAAACAATATGGGAATGGTCGTGTATGTAGTACTTATTATTGCATTCACATATTTCTATGCGTTTGTACAAGTTAACCCAGAAAAAATGGCAGAAAATCTGAAAAAGCAAGGTAGCTACGTTCCTGGGATTCGTCCTGGCGAACAAACGAAAAAATATATTACTAAAGTTTTATATCGTTTAACGTTTGCAGGTTCAATTTTCTTAGCAGCAATTTCGATTCTTCCGATTATTGCTACGAAGTTTATGAACTTACCGCAAGCCATTCAACTTGGTGGTACAAGCTTACTTATCGTTATCGGTGTTGCCATTGAAACGATGAAAGGTTTAGAAGCTCAAGTCAATGAAAAAGAATATAAAGGCTTTGGTAGACGATAATTCATAGGAGGGCATTTATGAATATTATCTTAATGGGATTACCTGGTGCTGGTAAAGGAACTCAAGCGAGTGAAATTATTAAAAAGTACCCAATTCCACATATTTCAACAGGGGATATGTTCAGAAAAGCGATTAAAGATGAAACCGAACTCGGTAAAGAAGCTAAATCGTATATGGATCGTGGGGAACTCGTACCAGACGAAGTTACAGTAGGCATTGTAAAAGAACGTATCTCTGAAGACGATGCTAAAAAAGGTTTCTTACTTGACGGATTTCCTCGTACAATCGAACAAGCTGAAGCTTTAAATTCGATTTTAGAAGACCTTGGAAGAGAAATCGATGCAGTTGTTAACATTGATGTGCCCGAAGAAGAACTTATGAACCGTCTGACTGGACGTCGCA
This sequence comes from Staphylococcus sp. 11007852, assembly GCF_011394325.1. Classification (NCBI taxonomy): domain Bacteria; kingdom Bacillati; phylum Bacillota; class Bacilli; order Caryophanales; family Staphylococcaceae; genus Staphylococcus; species Staphylococcus sp. 11007852. The sequence continues at coordinate 65,910 of NZ_JAANBJ010000024.1, forward strand.
TTTGTGAAATCTGTGGCACGACGTATCATCTTGTTTTCAATCCGCCTAAGGTTGAAGGTACATGTGATCTTGAAGGTGGTAAACTTTACCAACGTGAAGACGACAACCCTGAAACAGTTGCAAATCGTTTAGATGTGAACATTAAACAATCTAAACCGATTTTAGATTTCTATAGCCAAAAAGGCGTTCTTAAAAATATTGACGGTTCTAAAAATATTAATGAAGTTACAGAAGACGTCATCACTATTTTAGAATCATTAAAATAATAACGACTTGGTTTAAAGTGTTTGACTTTACACGTCGTTAACTTTGAAACTGTAATCAAATATTCGTGACAAGTCTTATAACGATACGCTTTGACAATGTAAACCAAGCCAACTATTATCTCGTTGATATATTAAGATCCTTACAACTGAAAAGGAGGCGTTAATTCATGGCAAAACAAGATGTTATCGAACTTGAAGGTACGGTATTAGACACTTTACCTAACGCAATGTTTAAAGTAGAATTAGAAAATGGTCACGAAATCTTAGCTCACGTAAGTGGAAAGATTCGCATGAACTATATTCGTATTTTACCAGGCGATAAAGTAACAGTAGAAATGTCTCCGTATGACTTAACACGCGGAAGAATCACATATCGTTATAAATAATTGTCACTCCATCATTGAAGGAGGTATAAAAAATGAAAGTAAGACCATCAGTAAAACCAATTTGCGAAAAATGTAAAGTCATTAAACGTAAAGGTAAAGTAATGGTAATTTGTGAAAACCCTAAACACAAACAAAAACAAGGTTAATTAAAAGAGAGGTGTAAATAATATGGCACGTATTGCAGGAATTGATATCCCACGTGATAAACGCGTAGTAATTTCATTAACTTATATCTACGGTATCGGTAAAACTTCAGCTAAAGAAATCTTATCTGAAGCAAACGTTTCAGAAGACACTCGTGTTAAAGATTTAACTGATGACGAATTAGGCCGCATCCGTGAAGTTGTAGATGGCTACAAAGTTGAAGGTGACTTACGTCGTGAAGTAAACTTAAACATCAAACGTTTAATGGAAATTTCATCATACCGTGGTATCCGTCACCGTCGTGGATTACCAGTAAATGGTCAAAAAACTAAAAACAATGCGCGTACGCGTAAAGGCCCAGTTAAAACTGTAGCTAACAAGAAAAAATAATAGGTAAAGGAGGCAAATTAATCTATGGCACGTAAACAAGTATCACGTAAACGTAGAGTGAAAAAGAATATCGAAAACGGTGTTGCTCACATCCGTTCTACATTCAATAATACAATCGTAACTATTACAGATGAATTCGGAAATGCTTTATCTTGGTCATCTGCAGGTGCATTAGGTTTCAAAGGTTCTAAGAAATCAACACCATTCGCAGCGCAAATGGCATCAGAAACAGCTTCAAAAGCTGCAATGGAACACGGTTTAAAATCAGTTGAAGTAACTGTAAAAGGCCCTGGTCCAGGTCGTGAATCAGCGATCCGTGCATTACAATCAGCAGGTTTAGAAGTAACAGCGATTAAAGACGTTACTCCAGTTCCACATAATGGTTGCCGTCCACCAAAACGTCGTCGCGTATAATTAAATTTTTGTTTTGTCACTATTCACTTAACACTAAAAATTTATAGTTTATGCAAGTCGACGTACTTAAGGAGGATATGTAAATGATAGAAATCGAGAAACCTAGAATTGAAACAATTGAAGTTAGTGATGATGCTAAATTCGGTAAGTTTGTTGTTGAACCACTTGAGCGTGGTTACGGTACTACACTAGGAAACTCCTTACGTCGTATCCTACTATCATCATTACCAGGTGCGGCTGTGAAATATATCGAAATCGAAGGCGTTTTACACGAATTCTCAGCGATTGATAACGTTGTAGAAGATGTTTCTACAATTATCATGAATATTAAAAAGCTAGCGCTTAATATATACTCTGAAGAAGAAAAAACATTAGAAATCGATATAAAAGAAGAAGGCGAAGTCACTGCTAAAGATATCACACATGACAGTGATGTTGAAATCTTAAATCCTGACCTTAAAATTGCCACTGTATCTAAAGGTGGTCATTTCAAAATGCGTTTAGTTGCGAACAAAGGTCGCGGATATGCACTAGCTGATCAAAACAACTCTAGTGATTTACCAATCGGTGTAATCCCAGTAGATTCATTATATTCACCAGTTGAACGTGTGAATTATACTGTTGAAAATACACGTGTCGGTCAAAGCTCTGACTTTGATAAGTTAACTTTAGACGTGTGGACTGATGGTTCAATCACACCTAAAGAGGCTGTATCATTAGCTGCTAAAATTATGACTGAGCATTTAAACATCTTTGTTGGTTTAACTGATGAAGCTCAAAATGCTGAAATCATGATTGAAAAAGAAGAAGATCAAAAAGAAAAAGTATTAGAGATGTCTATTGAAGAATTAGACTTATCTGTACGTTCTTATAACTGTCTTAAACGTGCTGGTATTAACTCAGTACAAGAACTCGCTGACAAATCAGAGGCTGATATGATGAAAGTGCGTAACTTAGGTCGCAAGTCTCTTGAAGAAGTTAAATACAAATTAGAAGACTTAGGTTTAGGTCTAAGAAAAGAAGATTGATAAAGGAGGTTAACTCATGGGTTACAGAAAATTAGGTCGTACTTCAGATCAACGTAAAGCAATGTTACGTGACTTAGCAACTTCACTTATCGTTAATGAGCGTATTGAAACTACAGAAGCACGTGCGAAAGAACTTCGTAGCGTCGTTGAAAAATTGATCACTTTAGGTAAAAAAGGTGACTTAGCTTCTCGTCGTAACGCTGCTAAAACATTACGTAACGTGGAAATCTTAAACGAAGATGAAACGACACAAACTGCATTACAAAAATTATTTGGTGAAATCGCTGAACGTTACCAAGAGCGTCAAGGCGGATACACTCGTATTGTTAAAGTTGCACCTCGTAAAGGTGACGGTGCGTTAACAGTAATTATCGAATTAGTTTAATAAATACACACTACTACATTTAAAGCATATGAGTGCAACGATAATGTTTGCCACATACAAATATTGTCTAGCTCAAAGTACCCCATCTAACTAAATATTGACGACAAAGCGTGAACTCAATTTAGATGGGGTGCGCGCTTTTTTCTTGTGAGTCACATTTGACGCAATACTATTGCAGTCGGATGAAAACATGAAATGATGAAAAGCGACAGGCATTTTGTCTTTTTGACTACGGGCGTTCCACCATGTGGAGTTGCCCTTTTTTTGTTGAATATATATTTATTGATAAAAGTTAAATATATGGATACACGGGGATTCATCGATTCGGTGAGTATACATAAAAGGGTTTATTCGGTAAAATAGGGAAGAAGTTAAAAAAGTGAGGATAAATTATGCAACCGATCATTGCGTTTGAAAATGTTTCATTTAAATATGATACTGCCGACACGATGACATTAAAAAATATCACTTTCACTATCTCATCAGGAGAATGGGTGTCAATCGTAGGGCATAATGGATCTGGTAAATCAACGTTAACGAAATTAATAACGGGCATTGAAACAGAGTTCGAAGGTGACATCTGTATGAATGGCGAATATATCAAAGCGCAAGAACAAGTCGCATTTCGACAACAGATTGGCGTCGTTTTTCAAAATCCGGAAAATCAATTTGTGGGTTCTACGGTGAAGTATGATGTTGCATTTGGACTAGAAAATCGCTGTACACCTTATGAAGATATGCAGCAAATTGTCCCGCAAGTGTTAAAAGATGTAGACATGTATGATAAACAAAATCATGAGCCTACTGCGCTTTCAGGTGGTCAAAAACAACGTGTTGCGATTGCAGGTGTACTCGCGCTAAATCCTAAATTAATCATTTTAGATGAAGCAACCTCAATGCTAGATCCTGAAGGAAAAGCAGAAATGCTTAAAATGATGAAAAAGATGAACCGTGAATGGGGTGTGACGGTTTTATCAATAACCCATGATTTAAGTGAAGTCGTTGATTCAGATAAAGTGATTGTGATGAATCAAGGACAAGTCGCACTACAAGGAGATGTACATACAATTTTTAACGAGGCGAAACGTCTAAAAGATTTAGGACTTGATTTGCCTTTTGAAATGCGACTGGCACAAAAATTAAAACTAGACACGCATTTATTAACTTATGATGCATTAGTGGAGAGATTATTATGATTCAGTTTAATGAGGTTTCTTATACCTACCAACAACACACCCCTTATGCATATCAAGCATTGAACCTTGTGACCACTACTTTTGAAGAAGGAAAGTTTTATGCGGTGATTGGAAAAACAGGTTCTGGTAAATCCACGCTTATACAACATTTAAATGGTTTATTAAAACCATCGCGAGGCAAACTGCAAGTTTTTGATTTAAAAGTTGACCGTAAAACGAAAGATCGTGCATTTAAGTTTATACGTCGACGTATTGGAATGGTATTTCAATTTCCAGAATCTCAGTTATTTGAAGAAACGGTTCAAAAAGAAATCGTTTTTGGCCCACGAAATTTCAATCAGGATACAACAGAAGCACTGAATAAAGGGAAAACATATCTACGTATGATGGGCGAACAACCTGATCACTTATTAGAGCAGTCTCCTTTTTTACTGTCAGGTGGTCAAAAGCGTAAAGTTGCTTTAACTGCCATTTTAGCAAGTAACCCCGATATTTTAGTATTAGATGAACCGACTGCTGGGTTAGATCCAAGAAGTAAGCAACAGGTGATGACACTGATTCAGCATTTGAACGAGCAAGAAGGCAAAACCGTCATCCTTGTGACGCATGAAATGAACGATGTTGCCCGTTATGCGCATGAAGTCAAAGTAATGAAACATGGTCATGTGGTTGCTTCTTATGATACTGAAACGTTCTTCAAACAGGAACAATTGGTGCGTTCATTGCATCTTAATTTACCAGATACTTTACGCTTACAAAGAGATTTGGAGCGACAATCAGGTATTCCATTTGAAGACATTGCACTTACTGAAGAGGATTTTGTCGCATTGTATGAAAAGTGGGGTGGGCGACGTGAAAGATAAATTGATTATCGGTCGTTATCTGCCATTAGATTCTATTATTCACCGTTTAGACCCAAGAGCAAAATTTATTTTTGTATTTCTATTTATTATCATCATCTTTTTAAGCCACCATTGGATTGCGTATTTGTGGTTGGCATGCTTAATACTGATTGGTATAAAATTAGCACGTTTGCCGTTATTATTTTTATTTAAAGGACTGACGCCCATTTTTATTTTTGTGGGTTTTACCTTTGTGATGCACATGTTCGTCACTAAAGGGGGAACACGTCTTTTTGAGTGGGGATTTATATCTATCGATAGTCAAGGCCTTAATGAAGGGGCTTTAATCGTATTACGCTTAACTTTTATTATGATTACGTCAACGATTTTAACGTTAACGACAAGTCCACTAGAGCTCACAGATGCGTTTGAACGGCTATTTAAACCATTAAAATATTTTAAAATACCAGTCGCGGCTTTAAGTATGATGATGTCAATCGCATTAAGGTTTATTCCAACTTTAATGGAAGAGCTAGATAAAATCATGAAATCTCAAAAATCACGAGGATCAGATTTTAATTCTGGTGGGTTCTTTCACCGGGTTAAAGCCTTTATTCCATTGCTCATTCCTTTATTTGTATCCGCGTTTAAACGTGCAGAAGATTTAGCAATTGCGATGGAAGTGAGAGGCTATGATGCCACTCTTGAACGGACAAGTTTTCGCTATTTAGAATGGCACATGAGAGATACCATCACACTGTTAATGATCATTCCAATAGGGGCGGTAGTGTATTGGATTCGAACATATTTATAGAAAGGTTGTCAGGCATGCAACGGGTACTTGTAAAAATAAGTTATCAAGGAAGCCAATTTTTAGGGTTTCAAATACAAAATCAAGGGCGTACCGTACAAGGGTATTTTGAAAAAATTTTAAAACGAATGCATAAGCATGATGTTCGCATACATCCATCAAGTCGTACAGACCGTGGGGTACACGCATTTGAACAGTACTTTCATTTTGACACAGAATTATCAATTGAGCCCACACAATGGCAATATGCGATGAATCGTGCCTTGCCTGAAGATATCTATGTGCATGAAGTCACTATGATAAGCAATGACTTTCATTGTCGTTACGATTGTGTCGGTAAAACATATCGATATAAAATCTATCAAAGTGTACACAAAGATCCATTTCAAGCACACTTAAAAACACATATTCCTGACCGCTTAAATATTGATGACATGAATCAAGCAGCGGAACACTTTATTGGAACTCATAATTTTACTACGTTTTGTTCTCAAAAAACGGACGTCGAAAGTAAAGAACGCACCATTTATGAAAGTTACGTAGTCGCAACCAATGAAGGTCTAGATTTTGTCATATCAGGATCAGGATTTTTATATAATATGGTGCGGGTCATTATGGCCTTTTTAATCGAAGTTGGAAAGGGAAAACGCCAAGCACATGAGGTGACTTCGCTTTTAAAAGCGCAGGATCGTAACCTTGTTCCTCATACTGCGCCAGCTGAAGGTCTATATTTAGAACGCATCTATTTAGCGGAGGATGAATTAATCACAAAATTCGGCCCTGATATTAGAATTCATAAGAAAAAATCATTACAAAATTCTTTGAAACACATTGACAATAACGGGTAAAAATTATATCATAGTTAACGGTATTGTTTTATATCACCCCACGATAAGCCCCGGAAACTTATTGTGTTACAAGATATAGAAGCAGGACAGATCAACAGTTAACGGAATAAATATTTCGTTCACGGTTGTGTACGAAATCTGGTTGAAATCACGCTTAGAAACATTTATTCACTAGGAGGACATTTAAAATGCGTCAAACATTTATGGCAAATGAATCAAACATTGAGCGCAAATGGTATGTTGTTGATGCTGAAGGCCAAACATTAGGTCGTTTATCATCAGAAGTAGCATCTATCTTACGCGGTAAAAATAAAGTAACTTATACACCACACGTTGACACAGGTGATTACGTAATCATTATCAACGCTGAAAAAATCCAATTCACTGGTAACAAAGAAACTGACAAAATCTACTACAGACACTCAAATCACCCAGGTGGTTTAAAATCAATCACAGCTGGTGAGTTAAGACGTACAAACCCAGAACGTTTATTAGAAAACTCAATTAAAGGGATGTTACCAAGTTCACGTTTAGGTGAAAAACAAGGTAAAAAATTATTCGTTTATCGTGGCGCTGAACACCCACACGCTGCACAACAACCAGAAAACTACGAGTTACGTGGTTAATTAGAAGGAGGAAATGACATTGGCACAAGTTGAATATAGAGGCACAGGCCGTCGTAAAAATTCAGTAGCACGTGTACGTTTAGTACCAGGTGAAGGTAACATTAAAGTTAACGACCGTGACGTACGTGAGTACTTACCATTCGAATCATTAATCTTAGACTTAAACCAACCATTTGACGTTACTGAAACTAAAGGTAACTACGATGTATTAGTTAACGTACACGGTGGCGGTTTCACTGGACAAGCACAAGCTATCCGTCATGGTATCGCACGTGCATTATTAGAAGCAGATCCTGAGTACAGAGGTTCTTTAAAACGCGCTGGATTACTTACACGTGACCCACGTATGAAAGAACGTAAAAAACCAGGTCTTAAAAAAGCACGTCGTTCACCACAATTCTCAAAACGTTAATATCGTTTTTATATCAAAAACACTTCTCGAAACTTGTCGAGAAGTGTTTTTTAGGTTCTATACTTTTAACGGTTGGTGAGAAAATCACTAACCGTTATTTTTATATAAAAGTAAACCATGCGCTATGCGTATGGTTCCGGAGAGGTTCCACCGTTGTATTAAAATAGACACCTCCTCATTATAGAATAAAATTTGGTCAGCCAACCAAAATTAACTATACGAGGAGATGCCATAATGTCTAACGACACAAACAGTTTAGCACATACAAAATGGAATTGTAAGTATCACATAGTTTTCGCACCAAAATATAGAAGACAAATAATATATGGAAAATTAAAAAGAGATATCGGAATAATTCTGAGACAACTATGTGAAAGAAAAGGTGTTGAAATCATAGAAGCTGAAGCATGTAAAGATCATATTCATATGCTTGTGAGTATACCTCCCAAACTAAGTGTTTCTCAATTTGTAGGATATTTAAAAGGTAAGAGTAGCTTAATGATTTTTGATAAACATGCACATTTGAAATATAAATATGGTAATAGGAAGTTTTGGTGTAAAGGATTTTATGTAGATACAGTTGGAAGAAATAAAAAGGTAATAGAAGAATACATTCGAAATCAATTACAAGAGGATATCGTTGCAGAACAACTCACAATGATGGAATATATAGACCCCTTCACAGGGGAAGAAAATAAAAAGATTAGAAAAAAATAGGACCCTTTTAAGGGTCGCTGAGAAAGTAGTACAGTTGGCTGATCTTTTCAGCGCCCTTACAAGGGCTGGTCAGTAACAGAGGCTTTCAGCCGCAGAACAAACCACCCGTTCACACGGGTGGTTTTGATTTAAAAACCATGAATACCAAAGTAAATCGCATAAACGATGATCCATACGATAAGCCAAATCATGATTTTGTATCGATATTGAAGCCATTTAAATACATAATGTGATAAAACATATGCAAGACTTGTAACAATGATAAATCGAACGAGTCTCGCAGGAATTGAAATTAGTAAGAATGTAATAATATTTAAATGCTGTGGTGCGATAAAGGCGAATCCCGAATAAAGGACCAGTGATTAAAGCATATGCTGGGTTATCATTCATTGTAGTGATGACATGATCTACCATATACGTTTGAACAGAAGGCACATTCAGCAACATATTTAAGGTTAGTTTGTCATTATGGAGTGATGCAAAATATACACAAGCGCCGCCAATTAGTGCACCTAATAACGCGCTCATTACGACTTTTACAACGACACGTTTACGTTGATATGTGATTGCAACAAATGTTAATAAAACATCTGGAATTATAAAAAAGAGTGTTGCTTCTGAAAATCCCCAAAGTATCGCTAATAACGCCAAAATGTTCACCTCAAATTATTTAATAAGACTATTTTAGCATAAAACGTTTTTGTCAATGTAATTGAATAAGTGTATAATTGCATAGAATACAATATTTTTTATATGAGGTGCTTTGATGATTAGTATTTATGAGTTAAAACCAAAATTTCAACAATTATTGATGCCTATTGTTGATACTTTGAGAAAAAAAGGCATCACACCGAATCAAGTCACGTTGAGTGCCTTAATACTCTCTATTTTAACTGGAGGACTCATAGCGGCTTTAAATGAACAGCGTTGGATTTATCTGTTAGTACCAATCGTAATGTTCGTCAGAATGGCGTTGAATGCGGTAGATGGCGTTATGGCATCGAAATATCATATGAAATCTAATCTTGGTATGTTGCTCAATGAGTTAGGGGATGTCGTCAGTGATTTAGCTTTATTTTTACCCTTTGTTTTGATTGTGCATGATAAAGGGATATCTGTGATAATGTTTATTGGATTTGCGGTGATTAGTGAAATGGCAGGCAGTTTAGTTCAAGTGATTGGGTCTAAGAGACGATATGATGGACCGATGGGGAAAAGTGATCGTGCCTTTTTAATTGGCTTATTATCATTTTTAATCGCAGTCAATGTTCCTGTACTACCGTTGATGCACATCATCTTATATATCGCAACGTTACTCATTTTAGTGAATATCTATAAACGTGTATCAAAGGGATTGAAAGGAGCAACATATGAACCTCAATAAACTTTCTTTTGAAATGATGATTGTACTTATTGGCCTTTTTGTGGTACTCGTAATTTCTACCATCATTAGTCAAATTTTACTTAGAAAAAACCCAAGTGACGTCACCCAAAATATATGGATGCGTATTAAGCCTTGGTGGGTGATGTGTATCATCTTCTCGTTAGCATTAGTAATACATAAAACCGTATCATTAGTCTTTATGGCGTTTTTATGTTTTATCGCATTAAAAGAATATTTTTCTTTGATTCCAACGAATCGCAGTCACAGACTGGTCTATTTATGGGCTTATTTAACGATACCTGTGCAATTTATTCTAATTTATAATGGATTGTATGGCTTTTTCATCATTTTTATTCCTGTATATATCTTCTTGTTAATACCGATTCAAGCACTTATAGTTGGTGAAACAAAAGGCTTTTTACATTCTATGGCCACGATACAATGGGGGATTATGTTCTTTGTATTTGGTCTAAGTCATTTGGCATATCTTATCGTATTACCAGGTTTGGATAGTACTGTTTCTGGGGCAAGTCTAGTATTATTTTTAGTCATTTTGACGCAAGCGAATGACGTATTTCAATATATCTCTGGTAAATTATTTGGGAAGCGTAAAATTATTCCTAAAGTCAGTCCGAATAAAACATGGGCAGGATTTATTGGTGGCGTCATTTTAACGACAATACTTGCGACGATTTTAGGACCGTTATTGACACCATTTTCGCTACTCGGAATGCTTGTGGCAGGTGTATATATAAGCATAAGTGGGTTTATTGGTGATGTGAATATCTCAGCATTAAAACGTGATTTAAATATTAAAGATACATCCCAAGCGATTCCTGGTCACGGCGGTGTTTTAGACCGTGTGGATTCTTTAACGTATACTGCACCACTGTTTTTCCATTTTACAAGGTTCTTTTATTTTTAAGAAAGGGGGCGTAGGAGATGAGAAATGTATTATTTACACTGATCGTACGTCCTATCGTTTTTATCATATTAGGACTTAATATACGAAATTACGAGCGTTTAAAAAAACAAGGTCCGCTTGTGGTAATCGCAAATCATAATAGTCATTTAGATACATTAGTTTTGATGAGTTTATTTAGAGGGAACAGCTTCAAACATGTACGGCCGGTTGCAGCAGGGGACTATTTTATGAAAAATGCATTTTTAAAATGGTTTTCAACGAAGGTGATGAATATTATTCCGATTGAACGAAAAATGACTCGTGATTTTACAGGCATGTTTCAACCCATTTTAGATGAATTAGATCAAAATGGCATCATCATTCTCTATCCAGAAGGATCACGTGGAGAACCTGAAAAGTTATCCAAATATAAGTCTGGCATATATTATTTAATGCGTGAGCGTCCAGATGTATCCATTCAACCTATCTTTATGCATGGATTAGGAAAGGCACTACCCAAAGACAGTTTTATACTAGTGCCGTTCTTCGTAGATATTTTTATTGGAGAAACATTCAAATGTGATTTAAATCGAAAAGCATTTATGGATGAAGTTACAACCCGATTAAATCAACTTAGAGACGAAGGTAATTTTAAAGAGTGGTAGTCAAAATAAAAAAGTGCAACGTAATTACAGGTGACGATTGATAATTTATTATTTTGGAAAATGCGTCAATAATTGCAAGCTATGATTATGAAAAAGTGGAGGGTACTATGACTCGAAAATTATTGTTATTTGACTTCGATGAAACATATTATAAACATCAACCAACTTCTAGAGATATTGAAGATATGAAAGATTTGGAACAGTTATTAACACAATTATCAAAAGAAGGGGTTATCGTTGCGATATTAACAGGAAGTGCTTTAGCAAGTGTGCTTTCAAAAATGACAAAAACAGGCATGACTTTCAAACCGCATTATATTGCGACAGATTTAAGTTCTAAACTTTATACATGGAATGGCAAAAGCTATGTAATTAATGAAACGTATCAAAAGCAAGTTTTAGACGGTACGTTCGAATTATCTGAAATTCAACAATTAATATCGACGATTTCTCATAAATACCATGTTTCATTTCAGCCTCAAAAAGAGTTTCAACCTTACGATACGCATTATAATTACTATTTTAAAATGCAAGGAGACGAAGCGGAAGATCAGCGTATATTAAATGACTTAATCTCAATGGCAAGTAATCAACGTTATGTAGTGAAGTATAACCGCTGTAATCCTCGTGCGGGAGACCCTGAGAATGCATACGATGTAGATTTTTTACCACAGCAAGCGGGTAAGAAATATGCGGCACAATTTTTAATGTCACTTCATGATATACCCAAATCACAAGTCTTAGGTTTTGGGGATAGTGGGAATGATAGGGAATTTTTAAGATTTTTACACAATCGATTTGTAATGTGCAATAGTACCGATCCATCGATGACTTCAGAATTTGAAGTCACAAAGCACGCTTATTATAAAGGCCTCATTTATCATATTAAGTATTTTATAAATCAAACATAGTTATAATAGCGATTGAATGTTTAATTGTGTATAAATTTACCAATTAATAATTGTTTTTCGTTTTAAGAAAATTAAAAATATTAGTGCAAAATGAGAATAATTCTGTATAATCTAATGTGTAACAATTCAAATTTTTAATTGATACATAGAGGGGAGAGATCTTAATGAATCATGGAGAATCTAAAGTGGTTCGCATTGAAAAAGCCAAAGGAAAGCAAATGTTGTTTTTGAGTTTAAGCATTATTATGGTATTGATTTTGTTACTTGTAGGGCTAGGTGCATCAAGTACATTTCTAAAAATTATCATGATTTTATGTGCACTCTTTTTTGCTTTAGGAATTTGGTTTTTTACGAAATCATTATTAAATAAAACAGGTTTTGCGATTTTAGATGAACATGGATTTTATGAATATTCATCTGCAATGTCGACCAATGATACGTTAATTCCTTGGAAAGAAGTGAAAGAAATTAACATTAAAGAATTCGGCGGTAAACGTTATGTGCAAGTGTTACTCCATCATCCTGAAATTGCAGACAATGCACGGTCAGCGATTGGGAATATGTTTGCGAAAAGCAATGCGAAGATGGGTTATGCAGGTATTCTTATCGATACTAATACTGCTAAAGGCATGAAGACTGACGACCTATTCCATTTAATGCAACAGTACCAACAACAATATGGGCAAATTCAAGTTGAATCAGATACGCCTCTTCAAACAATGAAAACAATTGACGAATTATAAGCAATCAAAGGTAGGACACCGTAGTGTCTTACCTTTTGTTTGTTTTTGTTGAATTCAACGTTACAACAAATCACTTTTGTTTATTTTCATATGGTTTTGTAGTAAATTGAATATAATCAAAAAAATGTCATTTAAAAAGTTTCAAAGTGCGTGATGATAAATATAAAGGTTGTGAGCAGTGTGAATAAATATGAGCGATTAGATGAAATTGCAAGACGTGTCCATAAAAAAGGGACGATTCGTATTCAAGATATCGTTGATGACTTAAATGTTTCTGACATGACTGTACGTCGCGATTTAATCGAATTAGAAGAGCAAGGCGTCTTGACAAAAATACATGGCGGGGCACGTAGTAATGCGGCTTTTCAATATAAGGAAATGTCTCATAATGAAAAGCATACCAAACAAATTGAAGAGAAAAAGATGATTGCTAAAAAAGCAGCTGAGCTGATTGAAGACGGCAACCATATCTTTTTAGGTCCAGGCACTACTGTAGAAATGTTAGCAAATGAAATCAAAAATAAACGATTGTCTGTGGTCACGAATTGTTTGCCTGTTTTTCACATTTTGTTCCGAAAACGCTCCGAACATTTTAACGTGTATTTAATTGGAGGCACACAACGAGAAATTACCGAATCATTTGTAGGTGAAATGGCAAACACATTGCTAGAAAAGATGCGTTTTTCTAAAATATTTTTTAGTGCTAATGGCATTAAAGGTAATGATGTCATGACGTCCTCTTATGAGGAAGCGTATACGCAAAAATTAGCAATTTCGCATGCCAATGAAAAATATGTATTAGTGGATGATTCTAAAGTAGGGAAAGAAGATTTTGTGTCTTTTTGTGAATTGTCCGAATTAACCGCGATGGTAACCAATGGTCTAACTGAAGAACAACAACAAATGGTGCAACACTACATCGAAGTCATATAAATATAAATTGTGACAAAAACAATAAAGATGCATATTAATGTTGAACAAAACTAAATATAAGGGTAAAATATTTTTGAGTAGAGAGATAAAGTTGTTGAAACTTTGTCTCTCTTTTTTGTCTAAATTAGAACAATCAAACACCAACAAACAAAAAGTGAACAAATAATGTTGTAAATATGTTTAATTACGTTTATAATTTAAACATAAAGAGATGAAAGCGCTTATTTCAATGTTTGTTTCAACAACAGCAATATCATAGGAAGGATGATAAGTGTGAAAGTGATTATTGGTGCTGATCAATTTGGTTTAGCATTAAAAGACCATATTAAAACGTATTTAAAAGACAACCAATACGATGTGTTAGATGTAACAGAAGAAAGTACGTCTGACTTTGTCGATGTAACTGTAGCGGTTGCAAAAGAGGTTCAAAAAGACGATAGCAATTTAGGTATTGTGATTGATGAATTTGGAGCTGGCAGTTTCATGGTAGCTACAAAAATTAAAGGTATGATTGCAGCAGAAGTTTCTGATGAGCGATCAGCATATATGACACGTAGTCATAATAATTCAAAAATGATTACAATGGGCTCAGCTCTTGTTGGAGAAAAATTGGCTATCAACATTGTCAAAGGTTTTGTTGAAGGAAAATATGACGGAGGTCGTCATCAAATTCGTGTCGACATGTTAAATAAAATGTGTTAATAGGAGGATTTAAATATGAAAATTGCAATTGGTTGCGACCATATTGTTACAGATACAAAAATGGAAGTGTCCCAATTTTTAAAGTCACTTGGTCATGAAGTGATTGATTGTGGCACATATGATTTTACACGAACGCACTATCCGATATTTGGAAAGAAAGTGGGAGAGGCTGTTACTAGTGGTGACGCTGACCTCGGTGTATGTATTTGTGGGACAGGTGTTGGCATTAATAATGCAGTTAATAAAGTGCCAGGTGTGCGTTCAGCACTTGTAAGAGATATGTCTTCGGCTTTATATGCGAAAGAACAATTAAATGCGAATGTCATTGGCTTTGGCGGTAAAATTATTGGTGAATTATTACTATGTGACATTGTTGAAGCATTTATTAATGCAGAATATAAACCGACAGAAGAGAACAAAAAGTTAATCGATAAAATTGCTAAAGTTGAATCTATTAATCAAGCTCAAAAAGATAATCATTTCTTTGATGAATTTTTAGAGAAATGGGACAGAGGCGAATATCACGATTAATTGCAAATTCTAATTTTTGAAAATTCAGATAAATAAGGGCGGTATATTTTGAAAAATGCTTTTCAATAAACCGCTTCAAACTAACATTTAATATGAGGTGTAAGACATGAGCACAAAACAAACTTTTTTAGAACAAGTAAGTAATGAAGATGGCATTATTTCAGCACTTGCTTTTGATCAACGTGGCGCATTAAAACGAATGATGGCGAAATATCAAACAGGTGAACCAAGTGTTGAAGATATGGAGAAACTTAAAAAACTTGTTTCTGAAGAACTCACACAATATGCATCTTCTATTTTATTAGATCCTGAATATGGTCTACCAGCAACACAAGTACGTCATCCTGAAGCTGGCTTGTTACTTGCTTATGAAAAAACGGGTTATGACGTGAACGCAAAAGGTCGTCTTCCAGATTGCCTCGTTGACTGGTCAGCAAAACGAATTAAAGAAGCGGGTGCACAAGCCGTTAAGTTTTTACTTTATTATGATGTGGATGATGAAGCGGCGATTAATAATCAAAAAGAAGCATATATCGAGCGTATTGGCTCGGAATGTAAAGCGGAGGATATTCCATTTTTCTTAGAAATTTTAGCTTACGATGACACAATTGCTGATAATAAAGGACCTGAGTATGCAAAAGTGAAACCTAGAAAAGTTATCGAAGCAATGCGCGTCTTTTCAAAAGAACGCTTTGGTGTGGACGTATTAAAAGTAGAAGTACCAGTTGATATGAATTTTGTTGAAGGTTTCGGTGATGGTGAAGTTGTTTACACTCAAGACGAAGCGGCAGCTTATTTTAAACAACAAGATGAAGCCACACACTTACCATATATCTATTTAAGTGCAGGTGTTTCAGCACAATTATTCCAAGAAACATTACGTTTTGCTGCAAATGCAGGTGCACAATTTAACGGTGTATTATGTGGACGTGCAACATGGGCAGGTTCTGTTCAAGCGTACATCGAAAAAGGTGAGGTAGCAGCACGTGAATGGTTACGTACTGAAGGTTATCACAATATCAATGAATTGAATAAAGTTTTAAAAGAAACAGCTGTATCATATAAAAAATAATCAGTAGATAAAATTCATTAATTGTTGGAGGGGTTTACCATGAATAGAGAAGAAGTTACGATGTTAGGTTTTGAAATCGTTGCTTATGCAGGAGACGCACGTTCTAAATATTTAGAGGCGTTAAACGTTGCGCAAGCAGGGGATTATGCTAAAGCAGAACAATTAATTGAAGAGGGAAATCAATGTATTGTTGATGCGCATAAAGCACAAACATCTTTATTACAAAAAGAAGCGAAAGGTGACGACATTGCGTACAGTGTAACAATGATGCATGGTCAAGACCATTTAATGACAACACTTTTACTTAAAGATATGTTAAAGCACATCATTGAATTATACAAAAGAGGGAGTTAATTAAAATGAACAAGTTAATTGGATTTATCGAAAAGGGAAAACCGTTTTTTGAAAAGCTCTCACGTAATATTTATTTAAGAGCGATTCGTGATGGGTTTATTTCCGCAATGCCTGTTATCTTATTCTCGAGTATCTTTTTACTTATCGCGTATGTTCCTAATATATTTGGTTTCACATGGCCAAAACATATTGAAGCAGCAATTATGAAACCTTATGGCTACACAATGGGTATTGTTGGTTTACTTGTCGCAGGAACAACTGCCAAAGCATTGACAGATGCGTACAATCGTCGTCTAGAAAGTACGAATCAAATTAACTTTATCTCAACAATGCTTGCAGCAATTTGTGGTTTCTTATTTTTAGCAGCTAACCCACTTGAAGAAGGTGGCTTTGCCAATGCATTTATGGGAACAAAAGGGCTTTTAACGGCTTTCTTAGCAGCATTTGTCACAGTAATTATTTATAACATCTGTGTGAAAAATAATGTCACAATTAAAATGCCTAAAGAAGTTCCACCTAACATTTCTCAAGTATTTAAAGATTTAATTCCATTTACTTTAGTAATTTTAGCCTTATATGGTTTAGATTTATTATCACGTGCTGTAATTAATACAAATGTCGCTGAAGCGATTGTAAAATTCTTTGAACCTTTATTTACGGCAGCCGATGGTTATTTAGGTATTACAATCATTTTTGGTGCTTTCGCGTTATTCTGGTTTGTAGGTATTCATGGACCATCGATCGTAGAACCTGCGATTGCTGCCATTACTTATGCCAATATCGAAACGAACTTTAAGTTATTACAAGCAGGCGAACATGCTGATAAGATTTTAACACCTGGTACACAAATGTTTATCGTAACGATGGGTGGTACAGGTGCAACACTTGTCGTACCTTTTATCTTTATGTGGTTATCTAAGTCGAAACGTAATAAAGCGATTGGACGTGCATCTGTTGTTCCAACATTCTTTGGTGTAAACGAACCTATCCTGTTTGGAGCACCAATCGTTTTAAACCCAGTATTCTTTATTCCGTTTATTACTGCTCCGATTGTTAACGTATGGATCTTTAAATTCTTCGTTGACGTACTCGGTATGAACAGTTTTAGTGTGGTATTACCTTGGACGACGCCAGGTCCACTTGGACTTGTAATGGGTACAGGTTTTGAAGTGTGGGCTTTCGTACTTGCAGTCACATTAATTGTCGTCGATGTTTTAATTTACTATCCATTCTTTAAAGTATATGACAAACAGATTTTAGAAGATGAGCTTAAAGGTGTCGATGGCTCAGATGAATTACGTTCAAAAGTATCTGATAATTTCGATACGAAAAAAGCAGACGCTGTCATTGCGTCATCAGTAGGTACTACAACACAAGAAACAACACAATCAACTACAACAGATAATCATGATATTACAGAACAAACGAATGTACTTGTTTTATGTGCAGGTGGCGGTACAAGTGGATTACTTGCAAATGCTTTAAATCAAGCAGCTGCAGAACATCATAAACCTGTTACAGCTGCGGCTGGAAGTTACGGTGCACATATGGACATCATGAAAGAATATGATCTAGTTATTTTAGCGCCTCAAGTCGCATCAAACTATGAAGATATTAAACAAGATACAGACCGTTTAGGAATTAAGTTAGCAAAAACGCAAGGTGCTGAATATATCAAACTCACGCGTGATGGTGAAGGCGCATTGCAATTTGTGAAAGACCAATTTAAATAAAAGGAGTCTTAAAACATGAAAAAATTACCAAAAGATTTTATCTTTGGTGGTGCAACTGCAGCGTACCAAGCTGAGGGTGCTACGCAAACTGATGGAAAAGGACGTGTCGCATGGGATACGTATTTAGAAGAGAATTATTGGTATACTGCTGAACCCGCGAGTGATTTTTATAATCGCTATCCTGTCGATTTAGAATTAAGTGAAAAATTTGGTGTCAATGGGATTAGAATTTCCATCGCGTGGTCGCGTATTTTCCCGACAGGATATGGTGAAGTTAATACAAAAGGTGTGGCATTTTATCATAATCTTTTTAAAGAATGTTTAAAACGTGGTGTAGAGCCTTTTGTTACGCTACATCATTTTGATACGCCTGAAACCCTCCACTCTGACGGTGATTTTTTAAACAGACAAAATATCGAGCATTTTGTTAACTATGCTGAATTTTGTTTTAAAGAATTTGAAGAAGTTAACTATTGGACAACTTTCAATGAAATTGGGCCAATTGGAGATGGTCAATACTTAGTAGGAAAATTCCCACCAGGTATTCAATATGATTTCGAAAAAGTGTTTCAATCGCACCATAATATGATGGTTGCACATGCGAAAGCTGTTAAATTATATAAAGAGCAAGGATATAAAGGTGAAATTGGCGTTGTCCATGCGCTACCAACTAAATATCCATTTGATAAAAATAATCCTGAAGATGTACGTGCTGCGGAACTTGAAGACATTATTCATAATAAATTCATTTTGGATGCCACGTACTTAGGTAAATATTCAGACAAAACTATGGAAGGCGTTCAGCATATATTAAATGTGAACGGCGGCCAATTGGATTTACGTGATGAAGATTTTGAAGTACTTGATGCAGCGAAAGACTTAAATGACTTTTTAGGCATTAACTACTACATGAGTGATTGGATGCGTGGCTATGAAGGCGAATGTGAAATCACGCATAATGGTAAAGGCGAAAAAGGCGCTTCAAAATACCAATTAAAAGGGGTAGGTCAACGTGAATTTGATATTGATGTACCGCGAACAGATTGGGATTGGATGATTTATCCTCAAGGGTTATACGATCAAATTATGCGTGTGAAAAAAGATTATCCAAACTATAAAAAAATATATGTGACAGAAAATGGTTTAGGATATAAAGATGAGTTCAAAAACGATACTGTTGAAGATGATGTACGTATAGATTATGTGAAACAACACTTGGAAGTTATCGCAGATGCGATTCAAGATGGTGCTAATGTAAAAGGTTATTTCATTTGGTCACTTATGGATGTGTTCTCATGGTCAAATGGCTATGAAAAACGTTATGGTTTATTTTACGTAGATTTTGAAACACAACAACGTTATCCGAAAAAAAGCGCGTATTGGTATAAACAGCTCGCTGAAACACAAATCATAGAATAAAGCTTATGAGACTTAAGACGTTTACACGTGTTAAGTCTCATTGTTTATATAGCGATATTTAACATACATTTGAAGTCCGCATAGGGAAGTGCTATAGTGATTTTAATTTAAGTGTGCTTATTTGATTTGTATCCCAAAAGTTGAACATTGATGAGGAGGTAACATTTATGAAAGCTATAGTAAGTAAACAACCATTTGATTTATCAGATGGAAATTTGTTTGAAGAAATAGAGTTAGCACCGACAGCGTTACAACCACACGAGGTACGTGTGAAAGTGCATGCAATTGGTGTCAATCCAGTTGATGCAAAGGTCAGACAATCATCTATGCATACAGATTTTCGTATTTTAGGTTACGATGCGGCAGGGGAAATCGTTGAAGTTGGCACGTCTGTCTTTGATTTTAAAGTGGGTGACGCTGTCTTTTATTCTGGATCGAATCAACGACCAGGCTCTAATCAAACATATCAGACGATTCATACAGATTATATTGCTCATATGCCTAAACAGTTATCTTTTGAAGATGCGGCTGCACTCCCTCTCACAGCCATCACTGCTTATGAGACATTTTTTGATGTATTTAAAATTTCTAAAAATGTACATGAAAACCAAACCAAAACATTATTAATTATTAATGGTGCAGGTGGCGTTGGAAGCATTGCGACACAAATTGCAAAAGCGTATGGCTTAACAGTTGTAACTACTGCTGGTCGAGATGAAACAAAAGCATGGTCCCTTCAACAAGGGGCAGATGCAGTTTTAAATCATAAAATGGATTTAAAGTCTGAATGGAATAAGCTTAAGCTATCATCACCAGACTATATATTTTGTACATATGACACAGATGCATATTACACGCAAATGATTGATATCGTTAAGCCAAGAGGCCATATAGCAACAATTGTAGCATTTAAAAACGATCAAGATTTGAATTTATTGAAGCAAAAGAGTATAACGTTTTCTCATGAATTTATGTTTGCAAGAGCAATACACAACTTTGATGTGGCACAATATCAAATCTATTTGAAAGACGTTGCTCAAAAGATTCAAACCCAACAGTATCACTCTACCCGCACTAAAACTTTAGAGGGATTAACGACGGATACGCTTTTTGAGGCACATCAAGCAATGGAACAACAGCAGTTTATAGGAAAGCTTGTCATTAAAGTGATTTAAATAAAAAAATAGAGATTATATTTGATTGAAAAGGGAAAGGGCATACAAAAGGTATAAGGTGGCTATGCATAATGAAAAAGTTTAAAGTGAGTCTCGTCTTTTGGGTATCACTCTTCTTATGTGCACTCTTTGTATTGCTGGGTGCTCTTTTCCCAAAACATGTAGAAAAATCCACTCAAAATATCACATCATTTATTGCGACTCATTTCGCATGGTACTATTTGTTACTTGTGCTCGCGATTTTATTTGTATGTGTGTATTTATTATTTTCAAGACACAGCTCAATTATTTTAGGCAAAGAGGGTGAAGCGCCGGAATTTTCTCTTAAGTCTTGGTTTGCGATGTTGTTTAGTGCAGGCATGGGCATGGGACTTGTATTTTGGACGACTGCAGAACCTCTCAGTCATGCATATACAAAAAGTCCAATCGCTCATACAGGATCTAATCAGGCTATTGATGATGCAATTCAATTTGCGTTTTTTCATTGGGGTATTCATGCGTGGGGTGTTTACGGCATCGTAGCGCTCGTTATTGCCTATTTTAACTTTCATAAAGGCTATCCAGGGCTTGTAAGTGCTACATTACGCCCGTTATTTGGTGGAAAATTGATGTCAGGACCTTTAGGGGGTTTACTTGACATTTTAGCAATTATTGCAACGGTAACAGGTGTGGCTGCAACACTTGGTTTCGGTGCTTTACAAATTAACCAAGGTTTAAATTACATGTTCGATATAAAACCTTCGTTTACAGCACAATTTTTTATCATTCTGTTTTCGGCTTTTGTCTTTACTTGGTCCAGTTGGACAGGTATTAGTAAAGGGATAAAATATTTGAGTAATTTCAATATGATTCTTGCTTTTATAGTATTGGTTCTTGTGTTTATTTTAGGTCCAACTTTGTATATATTAAATACTTTTTCAAATGGAATTGGTAATTATATTGCGCATTTCTTTGATATGAGTTTGCGATTACCTTTAAATAATGAAACGCAACGCACTTGGGTCAATAATTGGACGATTTTCTATTGGGCATGGTGGATATCTTGGGCGCCATTTGTCGGTATTTTTATAGCAAGAGTGTCACGTGGTCGTACCATTAAAGAATTTATTATTGGTGTATTGTTTGTACCTTCACTCGTATGTTTTATCTTTTTTGCAGTGTTTGGTGCGTCAGCTATCGATCAGCAACAACGTGGGGTGGCAAATTTAGCGAAAGAGGCGACAGAAACTGCAACATTTGCGATGTATCAACATTTTCCACTTGGATTTATATTAAGTCTTTTAACACTTGTTGTGATCTTTATTTTCTTCATTACATCGGCCGATTCTGCAAATTATGTGCTTGGAATGTTGAGTACGAAAGGAGATAATCATCCGGCTGCTTATATCAAAGTGGCATGGGGAATCATGCTTGCGTTATTTGCTATAATTATGATTATTACTGGTGGAACACAAGCCATTCAAAACATGCTTATTATAGCTGCATTACCTTTCTCAGTTGTTATTATATTTATGGTTTGGTCATTATTTAAAGCACTGTCAAAAGAACACCCCAAAACGCACTTACACACACATCAGAATACGCGTGGGAAACATTAAATGATGCTCATGTAATGGTAATTAAAGTAGCGTGGATTTCCATTTAAAACTTAAACGCGACGTCTAGATTTAAAAAAGGCCTTCAACGTTTTTCAATAGTAACGTTGAAGGCTTTGTAATATATAAAACATAAAATCATGACACCTTATCACTGAACAAAGTCGATGATTAGCGTTTAGGGGCTGGTTTTTTTAATAGAATAATAACTATAAGGCCAATGATCCCGATAGCCATCGCAACGTATATTGTTGCAAAAAGGTTAATATGCGCAACCACTATACCTCCAAGTAAAGCGCCAAACCCTATACCTGCATTTAAGGATGACATATTCCAACTCATAATTTGACTATGATCACCTTCAACTTGTTCAATCAGACCTGATTGTACTGCAGGGTTAGTACTCCATTGAATGATATGCCAGATAAAAAGTGCAATCAGTAAAATAATAGTGTAACTCCACAATTGGTTTAATAAAAACATCATTATAGTAAAAATAGTACCGCTTATTAATAACCATTTTTTATAAGATAGAATGTCTGTAAAATATCCTCCTACAGACGTTCCCACTACGCCAGCTATACCAATGACGAGTAAGGCTAATGAGACGAATTGAATCGTATGGCCTCCTGATAAAATAAGTGGATTGATGTAGATGTAAGCTACTGAATTCGCGGTGAGGAAAATAAAAGTAATTGATAATAATTTAACCACTTCTGATGGTCGCTTAATGCGCATACGGTAATCTTCTTTAGTTTCAAATTGTGTTTGAATACGATGTGGCAAAAAGCATAGTAACATGATGCCAGCAATAATTGCCACCACAATTATCAGTCCAAAAGTATAACGCCACCCTATCCAATCTCCAATGAGTGTACCTAATGGTACGCCAAAAACATTTGCGCCACTAAACCCTGTATACACAAGCCCAAGCATGCGTCCACGATGTTGGGGTTTCGCTAAAATAACTGTAATCGCTAAAATTTTAACGACAATTAAAGCTGCAGCAGCAGATGAGATAATTCGACCAATGACAATCATAGTGAAATTTGGAGAAAGCGCTATGATAAGATTACCAATAATAAAAGCAAGTATTGTTGAAAGCAAAACCGTTTTAGTTGAAAAGCGTTCAGTAAGCTTCACTAAAATTGGACCTGTAAGTGCAAAAGTAAAGGCATAAATCGTGACGAGTTGACCAATCCATGCTTCTGAAATATGGAGGTCATGACTCATTAAGCTTAAAATCCCTGCAACGACCAGCTCAACCATACCTACAATGAAAATGCTCAGCATAAAAGTAATGGTACGCATGACTGTCATTTTAACATGTCTCCTTTTTTAGTCTCTGTGCTCAATTTTAATATACTTTACAAAAATACGGAACCACTGAATATCAAAAAGTACTCCATGTTGTATGCCATAAATAAAAAAGCTTTCAAACTTCATTTTGATATGAACTTTGAAAGCTTATTCAATACTTAATTATAACTCAGTGGGATTTAAGTTACGGTTGTGATGACGTAGGGACTTTGAAAATGAGCAAACACAAGCGCTTTTTACATTTTTAGTGGATTATCAACTTGAATATACGTATAGGCATGGGCTTCATCTAAGAGTCGCATCGTCGTGACGCATTTATAGTCAATTTGCGCTTTGAAAAATACGTTTTCAATCTCCTGTATACGGGCGAAATTGCTTTCATTTGATTTCAATACTTTAAATACATCTTGAATGCGTTCGCGTACGATATGCCATAAATCAAGTTCGATTGATGAATCGTCAACGTATTTTGCAATGCATCCAACCAGTTCACCCAAATGATTTTGAACGGTTGAATAAAACGCTTTGTTAAATACAGTAGTTTGACTATCCGTAAGAATACGTGATTTTTCGTGAAAATGGTGTGTTGGAAATCCTGAAGCATTCAACTGTTTTTCATCGATACGTAAGCCTTCAAAATCCCGAATCAGCATTTGGGTTAATGCGCCGCTGTCTTTGTTTACCACAGCAACCGTATTTTGTAAGTGTGCCTCGAGGGCGATACCATACTTTACAAGTAGTGGGACAACATAATCAATCAATGACGCAGCATAACTTTTAAACCATTGAAGCACACTTTCCCGTTGATCTAAGTGATGATGATGTTGATAACGTGAAATGAGCGCCATCAATAGTGGTGTTCTTTCATTTGGAAGTGTGGCTACGAAACTTGAAGGGATTAATGGTATTTCATCATTATTAACGTAGCGATAAATGTTTTCACGGTAGAGTGTTCCGAGTTGTTCGCTACGCTGTTCCTGTATGCTAGGGGCATCTGATGGTTTATAAAAATGAATACCTGCCCACTCTGGAACAGATTGTGTATTTAATTGTGTAAACCATTTATCCTCTGATTCTATGGTGCGCAAAATATGGGTCATCAATGGGCCATTATGAGTCGTTTGTTCAGATAACGTTCGTATCTCACCTGTTATATGGACATTTGTCGATAGTTTAATATGTGGTGTTATTTTAGGATGCTTTGGCATTAATGTTCTAAAGGATAATCCTGCAAAATAAGGCGCATCATAGGAAATTGGTATGATAAGATGCGTCATTAATTCTTGTGAATAGTCTTTGTTTATAATCTGTTGATATTGCCATGGATGAATAATCATCACATCGTAGTCATCAATGTTTATTGATGAAGCCACTTGAGCTTGAATCGTTTCTTTTAAATTTGAAAACATTTGAAAAATAGCTTCTTGATATGGACCTACAATACTTTGTTTACGCGTCAATGATTCGTGTATTAATACGAATTGTAAAGGGATTTCATGGTTGTATTCAGAAGTATACTTGATAGTTTCTTCCGTAGTCATACCTTTACGAAGTTTGGCGCCTGGGTGAATAGGGTGACCTTCGATTACGGATTGCTCAGATGCCAAATACGCATCAGGTTGTTTTTGAATATAAGTTAACAATGAAGAGGTGACATCTTTGAATTTAAAAGATTGATAACTTAATGCGAGTGCCATATGTGTTGCACTATTTTCTAAATCGTCTTTGAATTGTTGACTGTGTTCGCCGTTTAAAGAAGGGTCTTCTCTTAATACAACATTTAACAATTCATTTGGGTGTAACACGCGATGATATGAATGATCTTGCAACCAATAAAATGGGCCAGTCACATCAATACGATTGAAAGCGTGTTGACCCGTCACTTCAGCACAAATCGATATATTTTGAGAAGGGAAATGAATCTTTAACACATCATTATTATTGAAAGGGGTATTTTCTAAATGATTTGCAGACAAAAAATGACTATTTTCATAGCCTCCAACAAGATTCTCTCTATAAAGAGATCCCATCAAACGTGCCGTTACTTTATCACGCCCGGCTAAAAGGTGTTGTAAAAACAATTCAGCCCATTCTGTAGAGTGCTTTCGTAAATATGCGTAACTTTCTTTTTCTTCGCGTGAAAATTCTAGTTGTTTATAACTTACTTTACTTTCGGAATTCATTTGTGCACCTCATTCTTTTTGTTTTACAAATGCATAGAGGATTCGTATAATCCATAATATCGGAATTGAGAATCGTTATCAATTGAAGAAAGGTGAGTATTTTGGCTAAATGGTATTTTTCTAGCACTTTTTTACTCTTTTTAGGAAATTGGATTGGTCAGATTGCATTAAATTGGTATGCGTTTCAAATGAACCATAATGCGATGGATTTGGCTTTACTCAATTTCTTCCGTTTAATTCCCATTTTTTTATTAAGTTTATGGGCAGGGGGCTTAGCCGACCGGTATTGTAGATGTAAACTCATAAAATGGAGTGTCGCAAGTTCATGTGTTGTGACAACCACCTTAACCGTTTTAGTGTTTTCTATAGGAAATGTACCGATGTTCGTATTATTTAGCTATGCCTTTTTGCGTGGCTCTTTAAGTGCATTGGAAACGCCAGTAAGACAAGCTGTATTACCAGATTTATCGACAAAGTTACCCGTGTCTAAAGCTGTATCATACAATGCTTTTATACTCAACATATGTCGTTCTATTGGACCAGCTATTTCAGGTTTTATTATTGCGTTATATGGCAGTGCATATGCCTTCTTGTTACAAGCTGTAGTGTATGGAATATCACTGTTACTCAGTTTACCGCTTTATTTTAAAGCGACACAACTAAAACGAGTTAGAGGTCTTTCTTTCACCGTTGCCAAGCAGTATTTAAAAATACATATACAAGGTAGAAACATTTTTTTAACTTCACTCGTTATAATGGCTACAGGTTATTCCTATACAACAATGTTACCTATTTTAACAGATGCGCATTTTCCAAATAATGCATCTGTTTTTGGTACGGCGATGACAATCAGTGCAATCGGTGGTGTGATTGCAACATTAGTACTTCCTCATATTATCGATTATACTAAAAATAATCATCTATATTTTTTTAGTTCGATAGGATTTGGAATTGGGTTATTGAGCCTGTTTAAAGCTAACGTAATGACTTTGTTCATTGTCATCTTTTTTGTAGGTATGTTTGGTCAATTGGCCCGTACTTCAAACAGAGTCTTTTTCCAAAATGATATTGAACCGGAACATCGGGGGGAAATTTTAAGTGTGATTATGATAGATCGCGGAATGATACCATTAGGCGCAATGCTATTGAGTTTAATCACGGATTGGATCGGTATTACACCTACATTTTTAATTATGGGGATCACCACAATGAGCATCGCTATTTTGGGGTATGTAGTCAATCAAAAATATATTGGAGGTCCATTGAGAAATGAAACTCACTAATGATCAACGTGCGGATAGAAATATACAATATCGGGTGTTACTAGCCTGTATGAAAGAGTCACTATTTCCTAATGATGCGCACGTTCAGATTCACCCCACATCGGTAGAAATACAATTTCACCAACATGTGTTGCATGTTAAATGTCAAACACATAGTGCATTTTTTCAAATACATTTAAACGGTCCGATAACGTATCAGATGGGTCAATCTAATGAACAGCTTGATAGTTTAGAAGCACTCATCTCACATTTGGAAACACACTTTAATATTCCATTTCATGATCAACTCATAGAAGAATTAAAACATAGTCGGTTAGGATTATCTTTAACTTATGATCAATTGGAACAACGTAAAATCGCTATGCAACATTCATTAAAAATCACACGTTTACCTGAAAAAATTAACTTTATATCATGGCTGAGCCATATGCAAGGGAATAACGATTGGACGAGTTTAGCATATACTGAAGGTATGGTTTGGGAGGGGCATCCTTCACATCCGCTTTCTAAAACCAAACTTCCATTAAACGAAGCTGAAATTCGTGATTATGCACCTGAATTTATGAAAACGATATTTTTACGTATCGTCCTCGTGCATCAAGATGAACTTGAAATTACTGCTATGGACGGTAATGACTGTTTTATTGGTGCACACGTATTACCTGAATTTAACGGGCGACTCAAGCAATTTTTAGAACCATTAGGATGTCAATTAAATGATTATCGAATTATGTTAGTGCATCCATGGCAATATGACAATGTGATTACAACGCAATTTGCCCATAGAATTCAGATGTTACGCATTATACCAACGCCATACAGTGTGCCATCTAAAGCAACACTCTCATTTAGAACAATGGCACTAGAACAAAAACCTTATCATATTAAGTTGCCTATTAATGTACAAGCAACAAGTGCGGTACGTACAGTGTCCACTGTAACAACTGTAGATGGGCCAAAGCTTAGTTATCAATTACAAAGGCTTTTAAATATATATCCAACTCTACAGGTTGCTTTAGAGCCTTATGGTGCTTATGTAAAAGAGGAGCCAGATACTGCACGTCAATTCGGAATGATTGTACGTCAATCTCCAGCAACCGCGAATCAAAATGTATTACAAATAGTGACTGCTGCACTCACTCAAGAAAATCCAGTAGACGAACAAATCACCGTTGACAGCTTAATTGAATTCTTATATGACGATATTAATGAGGCAACCATCGTACGTTTCATTAAAGACTATACACATGCGTTAATACCACCGTTAATTGCTTATATCCAAACTTATGGCATTGCACTTGAAGCCCACCAGCAAAATACGGTTTTACAAATTAATCAACAAACCCGTGAATTTTCCTTTAATGTGAGGGATTTAGGTGGCTCTAGGATTGATCTTCCAACATTGCAAAAAGAAGTGCCAGAACTAGAAATTTCTAACCAAAGTTTAATTGCTGAGGATATCGAAGCGGTGGTAGCCAAATTCCAACATGCTGTAATCCAAAATCAATTGGGGACCTTAATAGATCATTTTAATCATACACATCATATTGCAGAACCATGTCTTTATGCCATCGTTCGCGACGAGGTAGATACAGCGATAAAGGATCATTTATCGCATGCAAGTGTCTTGAGAGAAATTTTATTTGGTCAAACAGTGACTGTTAAAGCATTGCTTACAATGCGTATGCATCAAAGGGTAAAATCGTATATGCAAATCGAACTCCAAAATCCAATACGAAAAGAGGTGTAAATTGTGGCGCATATCAATATTCATCTCAGTAAAATTAAATATAACGCTCTATTATTAAAGCGTATGCTTGATGAACGCGGTATTAATATGGTACCGGTACTTAAATGTGTCGCAGGTGATTCGCAAATCGCAAAACTATTTGAAACGTTACCTTTTCAGTGCATAGCAGAATCACGACTGAACATTATTTCTGAACATTATGGAA
Source organism: Staphylococcus sp. 11007852 (assembly GCF_011394325.1). Taxonomy (NCBI): domain Bacteria; kingdom Bacillati; phylum Bacillota; class Bacilli; order Caryophanales; family Staphylococcaceae; genus Staphylococcus; species Staphylococcus sp. 11007852. The sequence goes on from NZ_JAANBJ010000024.1 coordinate 95,237, forward strand.
CATTGAATTACGTCATGATTAAGGGGGCTACGCTATCTGAAATATCGACACTTGTGTCACAAACATCAATGAGTATTCAAACTGATATTAATGTCATTCGTCGTATTAACTTAGAAGCGAAAAAACAAAATAAGCGCCATCAAATTTTACTAATGGTAGATTGGAAAGATGGTAGAGAAGGTCTATTGACTTATGAAGCGGTGGACTACATTAATGAAGTAATGCGCATGGATCATGTATTTTTGAAAGGGTTAGCATTTAATTTTATGTGTTATCGACCTATGCCACCAACGGAGGAAGATATCAGTTATATTGAACACTTTTTAAATAGTGTTGAACAAGAAACAGGTTTTATTTTTACAACAATCTCTGGTGGTAATTCGAGTATGTTAACGTTAGCAATGTATCATGATTTAGGTCCTATTAATGAATTACGTATAGGTGAAGCATTGTTCAGAGGATATGAAACAGCGCATAACCAACGACTTCCATTTTTATATGATGATGCGATTGAGCTTGTAGGTCACATTATTGAAATTAAACCGCGATTGAATTTATCCACACATCAACCCTACATGCAAGCACTTGTAGACTTCGGAAATTTAGATACAGTTGTAACAGAAATAACACCGGTGGATTCGAAAGTGAAAATTGTAGGAAGTACAAGTGATTTATTATTAATAGATTTAGATGAAACACATGGCTATCAAATTGGTGATGTAATGACGTTTAAATTAGGCTATGCTGCGCTTGCACATAGTATGCATGCACCACATCTCTCCAAACGTTATCTCAATGATACTGGCATCGACTTAATGTTAGAAAATTTGAACAGTACAAAAGAAAATAAAATTTTGAATAGATATTGACATTGAGAATCATTATCAATTAAAATGTATGAGGTAAGGCGAATTACATAAGAAAAGGAGAATGTCATTGTGAACATTAAAAAAGCATTATGTTTATTCACATTGGTAGCATTCATCATCACTCTTGCTGCATGTGGTAACGTGAGTGATTCAGGTAACTCAGACAATAAGAGTACTAGTGATGGTAAAGGCGTTGAAATAAAACATGAAGGAGGAACTACAACGGTTAAGGGTGAGCCTAAACGTGTTGTAGCGCTTGAATATTCATTTGTTGATGCCCTCGTTTCACTAGGAGTTAAACCTGTAGGTATTGCAGATGATGGTAAAAAAGGAAATATTATCGCACCGATTAAAGATAAAGTGGGCGACTATAAATCAGTTGGCGCACGAAAACAACCTAACTTAGAAGTTATTAGTGAGTTAAAACCAGATTTAATTATTGCTGATGCTAACCGTCATAAAGGGAATTATGAGCAATTAAGTAAAATTGCACCAACAATTATGTTACCTAGTTTAGATGCAGATTATAAAGATAATATCGAAGCATTCAAAACGATAGCTAAAGCATTATCTAAAGAAAAAGAAGCGGATAAGCGCTTAGAAGAACATAAACAAACAATTGAAAAATATAAAAAAGAAATTACAATGAACAAAGACTTAAAAGTTTTACCAGCTGTTATTTCACAATCTGGATTTTTAGCGCATTCAGATAAATCCTATGTAGGTCAATTTTTATATGAATTAGGGTTTAAAGAAGCGCTAACGAAAGAGGTTGAAGATCAATTACCTGAGTATTTAAACGCACCATATTTAAATATGAACTCAGAACAACTTGCTGAAGTGAACCCTGAACGTATGTTCATCATGGTTAATGGCGACAAAGATCCTCACTATGCTAAAATGAAAAAAGATCCAGTTTGGAAAGACGTTAAAGCTGTTAAAAACAATCGTGTACACATTGTAGATAGACAAACTTGGGCGAAGTTCCGTGGTTTGATTTCTTCTGAAGAAATTGCGAAAGAACTCGCTGAAATTTCGAAAAAAGAACAAAAATAAACGTATTATAAATACGTTTGTAACATGTAATTTTTATAAAAAAGGTGATTTCTAATGTCTAAGCTGTCACATTCAAAATTTAAAGAATATCACCATGGAAAACGCACAACGCTCACATTTATTGTGAGCGTCTGTTTTCTTATTATTGCAATATATCTTAATCTTGCAATCGGTGCATCTAAAATCTCGTTTCAATCGATGTTGGACTATATGTTTCAACTAAAAGATACGAAAGATACTTTCTTAATACATAACGTACGCATGCCAAGGATGTTAGCAGCAATACTTATTGGTGCAGCACTTGCAGTGGCAGGGGTGTTAATGCAATCTATTACACGCAATCCCCTTGCCTCACCGCAAATATTTGGCGTAAATGCTGGTGCCTCATTTGTCGTTGTTTTGATTACAGTGTTATTGCCATCATTGGCACAATATACAGTGATTTATGCATTTGTCGGTGCATTTATTGGTGGCTTAACCGTTTACCTATTAGCTGGAACAACGAGAGGGATGACACCTGTTAAACTTGCACTCGCTGGTATGACAATACATTTATTTTTTACGAGTTTAACGCAAGGAATTATATTATTAAATGAAGATGCGACAACAACCGTCATGTTTTGGTTGGTTGGTGCATTACATACGATTAAATGGCCGGATATCATTCATATTCTACCTTGGATTATGACGGGGTTAGTCATGGCATTATTTTTAGGAAGACAACTCGCTATTTTAGAATTAGGTGATGAACTTGCGAAGGGACTCGGTCAAAATACACAACGTGTACGTGCCATAGCCGGACTCATTGTCGTCGTTCTAGCCGGTGCTTGTGTATCTATTGCCGGACCAATTGGTTTTGTGGGTCTTATTGTGCCACATATCGTGAAGTATTATTTGAATCGAAATTATTTTTTAATAATCATGTTATCTATGATTATCGGCGCTAATTTACTTTTAATTTCTGATGTGGTGAGTCGTTTGATCGCTTTTCCATTTGAATCTCCAGTAGGAATTGTGACTTCATTTATAGGCGCATTGTATTTCTTATGGATTACAATGAGAGGAGTGAAAGCACGATGAAATTTAAGTTATCCAAGCGCTATCTCATTATTGTATTTCTATTAATCATAGTTTCTATTTTAAGCCTAAGTGCAGGGGCTGTATGGATTGCTCCTAATCAAGCTTTAAAGGAAATGTGGACGGGTGAAAACTTCATTTTAACTGAATACCGTATTCCACGCATGATTTTAGGCATTGTTGTAGGGGCGGCATTAGCGATTTCTGGTGCAGTCATTCAAGGCGTGATTCGAAACCCTTTAGCTTCGCCAGATGTTATAGGGATAACAAAAGGTGCCAGTCTTGCGGCAGTCATCGTTATTATTTTGTTTCCTAAAGCACCGTTGTACGTGTTACCATTTGCTTCATTTGTAGGTGCTGTTGCTATAAGTATTATATTATCGTTATTAATTAGCTATAAGGGTGTGAAAGGTTCGCAACTCGCGCTTATAGGTATGGCAATAGGCGCAATTGCGATGGCGATTGTCCAGTATTTATTAATTCGAAACCCTATGGAGGCAAATATTGCGCTCGTATGGTTAACGGGTAGCTTATTTGGAAGAACATTTGATCATGTCTTGGTGATTCTGCCGTGGATTATTGTTGCAGTCCCTATTATTTTAATGTATTGCAGGAAATTAGATTTATTAGATTTAGGAGAAGATGTAGCAACAAGTTTGGGCACTCATGTAAACCGTACAAAAATGATATTGCTTATTACAGCAGTAATGCTCGCAGGCGCTTCAATATCCGTGGTCGGTGGTTTGAGCTTTTTAGGATTAATCGCACCACATATTGCACGGAGTATAGTTGGACATAAACATCTTCATATTGTTTTAATGTCAGGTTTAATAGGCGGCCTATTGATGGTCTTCTCGGATGGTCTTGCGAGAGCAATCGCACCACCAATTGATATTCCAGTGGGGGTATTAATTGCTATTATAGGTGCGCCATATTTCTTATACGTATTACGAAAAATATAAAAATAAAAATGTCGTCAAGTATTGACGGCATTTTTTTGGTTGATCTGAGCTTCTCTCTTTTATATGTCATAGAATTGGGTATCAAAAAAGCAATCCATTTCGGATTGCTTTTTTGATGTCAACGAATTGTTAACGTTTATATTTATTTAGTTACTTCGTTATAAACTTTTTTGTCGTTGTGCGTATAAATAATGTATTGATGGTCATCCGTATCAATGATTACACGGTTCGTTTTGCCAAATGTAGATCCAATACGAGAAACTGTTTTTTCTTCAGTGCTAGGGAATGCGTGAATATCTTGATCCTCAGTCACGTTTTTGATTTGGTCGTTTGGAATACGGATATCTGCAACTCTCCATTGGATTTGTACTTCTTTGTCGTTTTTCTTAACTGTCATAGCCATTTGACTGACACATCCTTTTCCTAATTGATGACTATAGTGTAACCGATTTCTTAAAGAATTGCAAGAGAAATGTGTTATACATTTTACAAATGTGACATACTAATTGAAATACGAAAATATGTTCGTGTTTTGATTGAAGATATGGTATACTAAGTCATTGAAAAATGTAGAGATAAAGGAGTTAGAAATGACTGGAAAAACGCATTCCTCTGCGGGCTTACTCATTGGAGCTATGGTAGCTACACATTTTGAACTTGATGTGTTTGAATCTGTGACAGCCATTGTTATAGCTGGTATTGCTAGTATATTTCCTGATATTTGTCATACGAGGAGTAAAATAGGTCAACGATTAAAAATTTTGAGCTTTATCGTCAAACATTTGTTTGGCCATCGTACATTTACGCATTCGTTGTTATTCATTATTCTTAGCTATTATCTATTAACGCTAATTCAAACACCGCTTTACTATATGATTAGCATTATTTGTGGTATGCTTTCACATGTAATATTAGATATGTTAACCCCTAGAGGTGTACGTTTATTATTTCCATTACCAATACGTGTGCGCTTTCCGATACATTTTAGAACGGGAGGCTTAGTGGATTTATCTTTAGCTTCAACATTTACGCTATTAACTGTATACATATTATTCGAAACACCGATTAAACGCGTATTGATAACTTGGATTTAAATAGAAATGTACGTTGAAATGAATTTATGAATTAAAGGAGCGTATAATTATGCTTGAAAAAAGTAAATTGGAAAAATATCATCAACAGCATTTATTAGAATATGAGAAGATGATGAGCCAAAACGAAAAAGATAGACTTGAAGAACGCCTTAATGCACTTGACCTCGCTGAGATTCAAAAATTGTATCATGATGTCTATGTACAACGTCAAACAATTAGTGATGTATCTGCGATTCAAGAAGTTGACTATGTACGAAAAAATGATTTCGATGACGCATTACGTCATAAGTATGAACAAAAAGGGTTAGAAGCTATTCGCAATCATCAATTTGCTGTGTTATTAATGGCGGGTGGTCAAGGGACGCGCCTTGGATATAAAGGGCCTAAAGGCTCATTTAAAATCAAAGGAACGAGTCTTTTTGAATTACAAGCACGTCAATTAAAACATTTACATGAGCTTACAGGTACATATGTTGACTGGTATATTATGACAAGTGACATTAATGATGTAGAAACACGTCAATTTTTTGAAACAAATGACTATTTTGGATACGACCCATCACACGTTTATTTTTATAAACAAGATACCATTGTAGCTTTAAATGAAGAAGGACAATTGATTCTTAATCATGAGGCTCAAATTATGGAAACACCAAATGGAAATGGTGGTGTTTTTAAAGCACTAAAACGCGCGGGATATTTAGACCAAATGACTAAACGTGGGAATCGTTTTATTTTTGTAAATAATATTGATAACGTACTTGTACGTGTATTAGATCCAATATTTGCTGGATTTACAGCATACTACGACAAAGATGTAACATCTAAATCAATACAACCTAAACCGGGTGAAAGTGTTGGTCGTCTTGTCAGCCAAGATGGCCAAGATGCAGTATTAGAATACTCTGAGCTTGACCCAGAAGTGGCTGATCGTTTTGAAAATGCGAATATTGGTATTCACGCTTTTAAAACGGATTTTATAAACCGTGTTGTCGACGAACCATTGCCATATCATTTAGCTATTAAGCAACTAGAACAACTTGATGAGGATTTTGGTATTGTGAAACGACCGACGTTAAAGTTTGAACTGTTTTATTTTGATATTTTTAAATATGCGCAATCTTTTATCACGTTACAAGTTTTACGTGACGAGGAATTTAGCCCTTTAAAAAATAAAGAAGGTAAAGATAGTGTTGAAACAGCTACAAATGATTTAATACGATTAAACATTATTGAATAGGGGTGATATAATGTCGCAAATGAAGCCCACTAAAGTTGCAAAAAATAAATTAAATGCGTTTAAAGAAATGAATCCACTCTCTTTTGGAGAGGAAGTCGGTAATGCAGTATCACATGGATTTGCGGCATTATTAATGCTCATTGCACTGCCATATGCAGCCGTTCATAGTTATATTTCTACAGGCGTAACGATGTCAATCAGTGTATCTGTCTTCGTAATAAGTCTCTTTTTAATGTTTATGTCATCTACGGTGTATCATACGATGCAACAAGCATCATCACATAAGTATGTTTTACGAATCATTGATCATAGTATGATATATGTCGCTATTTCAGGAAGTTATACGCCTATATCATTAGTGCTTGTCGGTGGATGGTTAGGTTGGACAGTAATGATTTTACTATGGGGGATAACGATATGGGGCATTTTGTATAAAGCGTTATCTACGCACGTTAACCCAAAATTAAGTTTGTTTATCTATTTGTTTATGGGTTGGGTTGGTGTTATCTATTTTCCAATCATACTTAAAGAGCAAGCTTGGATATTTTTATTGTTTATAGTATTAGGTGGACTTGCTTATACCATTGGTGCATGGTTTTATGCTCAAAAAAACAGACCGTATTTTCATATGATATGGCATATTTTTATTTTAATAGCGTCCATATTTCATTTTATCGGAATTGTTTATTTTATGTAGGTGGGATGTAACATGTTTTCAAAGTACACATCCATTATGATGGGGTTAACCGTGTTATTACTATTTCAAATATATTTTGCTTTTTATTACTTATTTGGCGAGGGGGCAATGCAGAGTTCGCCAATATTAGGTGTAATATCGCTCATATTTGCAGTTGTTGTTATTGCTATCATGATAGCAGTGAGGCATTATTTTAAAAATCATAATTAATGATAGACGAATCTCTCTATAAAATTAGAGTGATTCGTTTTTATTACGATGCTTTTTATCTTATAGTAATAAATGAAGTGGTATGGAAGGTGGATACATTATGAAAATGAAACAGTTCAATGTGATTATGTCATTAGTATTAATCATGTTTATGTCAGCCATTGAAACGACTATTGTTTCCATTGCTTTGCCAACTATGCGTCATGATTTACGTCCAGATGTTTCTATCGCCTTTGTTTTTACTGTGTATTTTATAGGTATTGTAGTGGCCATTCCACTTATTAGCGAACTCATGTCTCGGATTGAAATTCGTGTGATTACATTGTTGGGTTTAAGTTTATTTATCGGTGGTAGTCTATTGGCTGGTTTTAGTCACACTTTTGACATGTTATTGTTGTCGCGTTTTATACAAGGTATTGGCGCAGGTATCAATATGTCACTCGCCCAAATTGTACCAAAGTTAGCTTTTGCTATACCTTTTAGATACAAAGTAATGGGTATAGTAGGAAGTGTGTGGGGGATTTCGAGTATTATCGGTCCCTTTATAGGTGGATTTATCTTAGAATGGACAACTTGGCACTGGCTCTTTTTTATAAATGTTCCCATTGGAGCGATCGCATTTATATTAGTCATCATCAGTTATCGCTTTGAGGCAGAAACGACCGAAAAACATGTCGTTGATTATAGAGGCATATTACTCTTTTATATATTTATAGGATGTCTAATGTGGACGGTTATGACATATCAAATGAATTTGTTGTATGTTGGTGCGTTGTTACTACTCATTTTCTTTAGCATTGGGTTAATACATTATTATAAAAAGAAACCGCATGCCTTTATATCTATAAAAGAATTCACACCTAAAATTCGGCTTGCATTTATAACCGATATAATGATAGCAGCCATATTAATAGGATTTAATGTCTTTATTCCATCATATCTACAGGATGAATTTCATTACTCTCCTTTACAGAGTGGATTAATCATATTTCCTTTATCAGTAGGATGGCTTTTAATCAATTTTACATTAGACTACATTGAGCAATATGTATCTATCAAGACGTTTTATGTGACATTATTAATCTTTTTGTTTTTAGCAAGTGTAAGTGTGAGTTTGAATGTAAACCACCCCATACTCATTGCAATCACAGTATTTTTTGCAGGTATGGGATTCGGGAGTGCATTCACTAAAGATAGCGTATTAGTCCAAGAGGGTGTATCACAAGGACAAATGAAAAAAATGATGTCTTTATTTACACTGAATCGTAATTTAGGTAATGCGATGGGTTCTGCAATAATGGGAACTGTGTATAGTATGTCCGTGGCATTTTTAAATGTTCCTATACAACACGTTATGGCATTAGCTATGCTATTGCTCAGCGTTTTATGGGTGATATGGCAACAACACAAGACGATATAAGTTTAACGTAAACGATTCATTACGTAATGTGAGGAGGATAGAATTTGAAGAAAAAATTTAATTTAATCAATATCCTTACGTTACTAGTAATTATGATGATTTTTATCATTTCAGGTGGAATATTTTTAACATTACTTGCATTTGGTCTATTTGGACTCAGTCGAATATTGATCTTTTTACATTTAGCAAAATTTACATTCAATGAAGGATTTTACGACAACCTTTTTTATTATGGTAGTTATATATTATTAGGTTATTTTCTCATCTACTGTATTGAGTATGTGATGGATATATTGAAAAAGAAATTTTATCCTAACCCTTATTTACAAGGTATGACATTTCATCTCATTACTTATACAATTATTGTTTTCTTATTTTATTTCATCGTACATGTGCATTTTTCCCATATTCATATAGATTACTGGGTATTGATGATTATTTTTGCATTTCTTTATATGTGTAAAGAAATTTTTTATCCTGACTCAGAAAATTTATATCATAACCGCAAATAGTAAGAGATATGAAGCTATAAGTGGCAGCTTAGTTTTATATTAAGCGATGTCATTTATAGCTTTTTTATTATATCGAACAAACATTTTGAGTGCTTCGAATGAGAAGTGTAAAATAAAATTGAATATGAACATTTTAACATTTGAGTTAATGTATGAAAAAAGTCAAAGAAACATTACTAATGTTGAAGGATGATGGATTACTTAGAAAGTAATTGATATATAGTTATTCATCATTTCTGGATAAAGGTGCATTGAAACATCAATCAATGGCGTGAAGTGTTATATTGAAAAACTATAGTCAGTCACGGATACCGGGCTAGGGGAAATGAGGTTACAAGAATGACATCTAATCAAATTGGGAAGGAAGCGCGTAATATCATCGTAGCAGTTATGTTAATTAGTGCGTTTACTGCGATACTTAACCAAACACTTTTAAATACAGCTCTACCAGATATTATGAAGGGGTTAAATATTAACGAAAGCACATCGCAATGGCTTGTTACAGGTTTTATGTTAGTGAACGGCATAATGATTCCCTTAACAGCCTATTTTATGGATCGTATACAGACACGAACACTTTATATTATTGCGATGGGGATTTTCCTTTTAGGTTCTATCATTGCTGCACTAGCACCTAATTTTGCGATATTAATGACAGCAAGAGTCATTCAGGCTATGGGAGCTGGCATTATTATGCCTTTAAGTCAATTTACTATGTTTACACTATTTCCTAAAAATCAACGAGGATTTGCAATGGGGCTATCTGGTTTAGTGATTCAATTCGCTCCTGCAATAGGTCCAACCTTATCAGGTGTACTTGTAGACCATTTTTCATGGCGTGTACCTTTATATGTTGTTGTAGTAGTAGCAGTAATTGGTTATATTTTTGGTTTTAAATATATGCATAATTTTAGTACAACGAAATCTGTAAAGTTGGATAAACCTTCAGTAATGTTATCGACATTAGGGTTTGGCTTAATGTTGTATGCTTTTAGTATTGCTGGTACAATCAGTTTCCAACATCCTATCGTTATTATGAGTTTAGTTGTAAGTATGATTATTATCGGCGTGTTTATAAAAAGACAATTGACAATCACAAACCCAATTTTACGGCTAGAAGCTTTTAAAAACCGTACGTTTGCATTAACGTCAATTGCTTCCATGATTGCTTTTACATCCATGGTAGGTCCAGCACTCTTAGTACCGATTTATATACAAAACGTACTTGAACTATCAGCCTTTTTGTCAGGATTAGTCGTTTTACCTGGAGCGATTATCAACGGCTTAATGTCTGTTGTTACTGGAAAAATATATGATAAAGTAGGCGCGCGAATACTTATCATTCCAGGATTTACATTGTTATTGATTACGACATTCATGTTCAGTCAAATTACAGCGCATACCTCTTATACGTATATCATTATTGTATTTACAATTCGTTTAATATCTATTTCATTTATTATGATGCCTCTAAACACTGCTGGTATCAATGCACTTGAAAATGACATGGTGTCTCATGGTACAGCTATAATGAATGCATTACGAACGATTTCAGGTTCGATGGGTACAGCCATTATGGTTACCGTTATGGCTATCGGAACATCATGGTATATACCAGATAACACAATTGCGAAAGCGATGGTTCATAGAGAGGCAATGGCGTTTGGTGTTGATGCGGCATTTTTAGTTGCTTCATTGATGGTATTCATTGGATTGATAATTAGCTTGTTTATACATGATCGTAATAAAGTGAAGAAAAATGCTGTGTAACCTAATTTTACAATAGTGAACAAAAATGATGCATATACCTTATTTTGAAATGATATCTTTGTTAAAATATATTTAAAATGTGTACTAAAGGAGATGGCGGATGTGTTAACACAAGAGCAAGTTAAAACTATCGTAGGTGAAGTGATTGACCCTTCAGTTAACGTACCTTTAAAAGAGACGGAAGGTTTGTTAGAAGTCTCTATTAAAGAAGAGAAGGAACATGTGAGTGTTAAAATAGCGATGGCACAACTAGGGGGGCAACAACAGCTCGACTTACAAATGGCAATAGTTGAGAAGTTAAAAGAAAACGGTGCTAAAACAGTAGGAATTCGTTTTGAAGCCTTACCTGAAGAAAAAGCTCAAAAGTTTCAAGGTTCAAATGAAACAAAGCAACAAACCATTGAGGAATTTCTAGCACAAGGCAATGATTTAGAGTTTATCGCTATTGCATCAGGTAAAGGTGGTGTTGGCAAATCTACAGTATCCGTAAACTTAGCAGTTGCGCTTGCACGTGCTGGAAAACGTGTGGGACTTATTGATGCTGATATTTATGGGTTCAGTGTTCCTGATATGATGGGCATAGATACGAAACCTAATATAGAAGGGAAATCGGTTGTCCCTGTGGAGCGCCACGGTGTTAAAGTCATTTCAATGGCGTTTTTCGTCGAAGAAAATGCCCCGGTGATTTGGCGTGGTCCTATGCTAGGTAAAATGTTGACAAACTTTTTTACGGACGTTAAATGGGGAGAACTCGATTATTTAATCCTTGATTTACCGCCTGGTACAGGAGATGTCGCGCTTGATGTACATACGATGTTACCGTCCAGTAAAGAAATTATCGTTACGACACCACACCCAACTGCTGCATTTGTAGCAGCAAGAGCAGGTGCTATGGCGAAACATACAGATCATAGTATTTTAGGTGTAATTGAAAATATGTCATATTTCCAAAGTAAAGAAACGGGGAATAAAGAATACATTTTTGGTCAAGGTGGCGGTCAAAAATTAGCTGATGAACTACAAACAGATTTGTTAGGACAATTGCCTTTAGCACAGCCGTCATGGAAACCTGCTGATTTTTCTCCATCAGTATATCAACCAGAAGATGAATTGGGTCAAATTTATCTTAATATGGCGCAAAAAATTATCGAAAAAACGAAAAAATGATCTTTATGACTATTTGATTCATACAAAGAGTAGGTTAGAACCTTTATGGTTTCTTCAATCTACTCTTTTTTTGTGGGTTAAAGTTAATATACGTGTAAATAGCATAGAATAAGTGTAAAGAAAAACCTTGTCTTTTTATTACAACCTGATAGAATAAGTTCTTGTGAGCACGACAACTGCTTACAATCGAAATTAACTAAAAAAAGTTAAAAATAGTTGTTGACTTTGATTGATGAAGTTGCTATTATTAAAAAGTCGCTGAAAACGACAGAAACATTTCAAAAATAATATTTCAATAGTGTAAAAGTTACCATTGAAATCGAAAAAGAAATGTTTTAAAATTATAAAAGTCTTGTAAATAACTTGTAAAGAACATTAAGCTGTGATAAGATAATCGAGACTTGAATGAACATTGAAAACTGAATGACAATATGTCAACGTTAATTCCAATAATTTTGAGTACGTAATGTACTTTCAAGAGTGATTGGCTTAACCAATCAACGAGCTATATCAAGCTTACTTCTTTTATGGAGAGTTTGATCCTGGCTCAGGATGAACGCTGGCGGCGTGCCTAATACATGCAAGTCGAGCGAACTGACGAGGAGCTTGCTCCTTTGACGTTAGCGGCGGACGGGTGAGTAACACGTGGG